>NZ_JBNCKS010000017.1:0-106397 GCF_049841635.1 Micromonospora sp. DT44
CGGTTCCCGCACCCCACACCCTCGAGCCAACGCACCGAACCGACACCACCCACGCGATAACGGCGGTCGACCAGAACTCGGTCAACCGGCCGTTTAACACCAGTCACCTAGGCCGTATCCCAGTCGGAGGAGGCCGAGACCTCATAGGGGATCGTCGCCAACAGCTCGGCAGGCCCTTCCAACTTCCAGGCCCGGACGCAGCAGCCGCAGCCGTCGCCCTCTTCGGCGTAGGTGAGAGCGTCTCGGTTGGCGTTCAACCAGGCCTCAGCCGCCTCGACCTCGCTCGGCTTGTCGACGGGGGCCGCCATGGTTTGCCGGATCACAGCGAAGAAAGCGCTGGTGGAGCCCAGGGGACTCGAACCCCTAACCCCTGCCTTGCAAAGGCAGTGCTCTGCCAGTTGAGCTAGGGCCCCGCAAATGACGGCGACTGACTCGCCGCCACTACGATGTCAGCGCAGGTCGGGCGCGGTGGTCGCCTCGTGCCAGAGGGCGCGCTCGTCGTTGGCGGCCTTGACCTTGTTGAAGACGACGGCAGCCACGCCGACGACGCCGGCCAGGATCAGCAGCTTCTTGAACATGGGGCAACCCCTTGCGCTCGACTACCGTCGGACGATGTGCGGTGGGGCTAGATGGAATCGAACCATCGACCTCAGAGTTATCAGCTCTGCGCTCTAACCGACTGAGCTATAGCCCCGCGTAGCGACGAGCAAGATTAACCCATCCGCCGCGCCGGCCCCAAATCGGGGTCCGACTGCGCGATCCGGGTCGTCGACGCCCGCAAAAACTACCTGAGTACGGGGCGTCGGAGCGACCGCATTCCGCGGAGGCCCCGACGCCCCGGTCACACTCAGTCCCGCTCGGCGAGCGTCAGCTCGATCCCGCCAACCAGGTCGGCGCAGACGTTGTAGACGAACGCGCCCAGCGTGGCCAGCGCGGTGAACAGCACCACGTTGACCAGGCCGATCAGCGCCGAGCTGAGGATCACGCCCTTGGCGGTGATCTGGAACCCGCTGGTGCTCTGCCCACCACCCGCGTTGACCAGGTCGCTGAGGCTGTCGTTGACGCTCTGGAACACGCCCATCGCGTCCAGCGCCAGGTAGAGCACCGACGTGGCGACGACCACGACGATGAACAGCACCACCGAGACGGCGAACGCGAACTTCATCACGGACCACGGGTCGATCCGCTTGAGGTTCAGCCGGGCCCGACGCGGCCCACGGGACGCGGCCGAGCTGACCGAGCTCCGCGCGGCGCGGACCGCCTCGCCGACCCGGGCAGCTCCGACGGCCGACGCGTTGCCGATCCCCGGCGGCAGACCGCCACCGCTCACGGGGCGACCACCGGTGGACGTACGCCCCGGATCCGGCGGCGTCATCCCCGGTGTGATCCGGGGCTGCGTGCCAGTAGCCCCGGTCGATGTCGCCTGACCGGGTCGGGTGCTGATCGGCTGCGTTGTCGTCGGCCGCGCCGGGTTCGGGGCGGCCGCCGTGGGGGCCGCCCCGGTGGACGTCGCTGCCTCACCGGCCGACTTCTCGGCCTTGGTGTCACCCGATCCCCCGTCCTCGCCGGGCTGCTCCGGCGGGGGTGTCATGCCGGGAGCCCGGGTGAATTTCGGGGCAGGCGCGTCGGCGGGAACCGTTGCCCGGCCCACGGCCGCGCGGCCGGTCGCTGGTGTGCCGCGCTTGGCGGCCTCCTCGTCGACCGGGTTGGCCGAGGTCCCCGTGTTCCCCGACTTCGCCTGTGTCTCCGTCATTCAACTAGTCCTGTTCGTCAGGCTCGTCGGCATTGCGAGCAATCGCCACGATAGTCACGCCGTCCGGGAGGTCCATCAGCTTGACCCCCATTGTGTTCCGGTCACGCGTACGGCGTACAGGCTTCACCGGAGTCCGGATGACACCACCGTTGCTGGTGATCGCGAACAACTCGTCGTCCGGGTCGATCACCACCGCACCGACCAGACCACCGCGCCGTTCGGTGATCTTCGCAGTCAGCACGCCCTTACCTCCCCGGCCCTGCACCGGGTATTCCTCGATCGGGGTACGTTTCGCGTAACCCCCGTTCGTGGCCACCAGGACGTCCAGACCCTCCCGGACGACCTCCATGGCGAGTAGGACATCGTCGTCCGTGAAGCGCATGCCGATCACGCCCGAGGTGGCCCGACCCATCGGCCGCAGCGCCTCGTCCGAGGCGTTGAACCGGATCGCCTGCGCCTTCTTCGAGACCAGCAGCAGGTCGTTCTCCGGCGCCACCAGAGCAGCACCGACCAGCTCGTCCTCATCGCGCAGGTTGATCGCGATGATGCCGCCGGAACGGTTGGAGTCGAACTCCTCGAGCCGCGTCTTCTTCACCAGGCCGTTCTTCGTGGCCAGTACCAGATAGGGGGCTACCTGGTAGTCCGGGATTTCGATGATCTGCGCGATCTGCTCATCCGGTAGGAAAGCGAGCAGATTGGCCACGTGTTGGCCCTTGGCTACCCTACTGGCTTCCGGCAACTCGTACGCCTTGGCCCGGTACACCCGGCCCTTGTTCGTGAAGAACAGGATCCAGTCGTGGGTCGAGCATACGAAGAAGTGGCTGACGATGTCGTCCTGCCGCAGCGTGGCGCCACTGACGCCCTTGCCGCCCCGCCGCTGCGAGCGGTACAGGTCGACCTTCGTCCGCTTGGCGTACCCCGTCCGGGTGATCGTGACGACCACGTCCTCCCGGGCGATGAGGTCCTCCATCGAGACCTCGCCGTCGAACGGAATGATCTGCGTACGCCGGTCGTCGCCCCACTTCGCGACGATCTCGCCCAGCTCCTCCGAGACGATCCGCCGCTGCCGCTCCGGCTTCGCGAGGATGTCCTTCAGGTCGGCGATCTCGATCTCGAGCTTGGCCAGGTCGTCGATGATCCGCTGCCGCTCCAGGGCGGCGAGCCGGCGCAGCTGCATGTCCAGGATCGCGGTCGCCTGGATCTCGTCGATCTCCAGCAGCCGGATCAGGCCCTGCCGGGCGTCGTCCACCGTCGGAGAGCGCCGGATCAGGGCGATCACCTCGTCCAGCGCGTCCAGCGCCTTGCCCAGGCCCCGCAGGATGTGTGCCCGCTCCTCGGCCTTGCGTAGCCGGTACGCGGTCCGCCGGCGGATCACGTCGATCTGGTGCTCGACGTAGTAGCGGATGAACTGGGCCAGGTTGAGCGTGCGCGGCACCCCGTCGACCAGGGCCAGCATGTTGGCGCCGAACGTCTCCTGGAGCTGGGTGTGCTTGTAGAGGTTGTTCAGCACGACCTTGGCGACCGCGTCGCGCTTGAGGACCAGGACGATCCGCATGCCGGTACGACCGGAGGACTCGTCGCGGATGTCGGCGATCCCGGCGAGCTTGCCCTCCTTGATCAGCTCGGCGATCCGCTCGGCGAGGTTGTCCGGGTTGACCTGGTAGGGCAGTTCGCTGACGACCAGGCAGGGGCGGCCCCGCTTGTCCTCCTCGACCTCCACCACGGCGCGCATCCGGATCGAGCCGCGACCGGTGCGGTACGCGTCCTGGATCGCGGTGGTGCCGACGATCAGACCGTAGGTGGGGAAGTCCGGACCCTTGACGATGCCGATCAGGGCTTCGAGGGTGGTCTCCTCGTCTTCCTCCGGGTGCTCCAGGCACCACTGCACCGCCGCGCCGATCTCCCGCAGGTTGTGCGGCGGAATCTTGGTGGCCATGCCGACCGCGATGCCCTCGGAGCCGTTCACCAGCAGGTTCGGGATCCGCGACGGCAGGATGGTGGGCTCCTTGGCCCGGCCGTCGTAGTTGTCCTGCAGGTCGACGGTGTCCTCGTCGATGTCCCGCAGCATCTCCATGGCCAGCGGGTCGAGCTTGCATTCGGTATATCTCATGGCGGCAGCCGGATCGTTACCCGGCGAGCCGAAGTTGCCGTTGCCGTCGACCAGCGGGTAGCGCAGCGACCACGGCTGCGCCATCCGGACCAGCGCGTCGTAGATCGCCGAGTCGCCGTGCGGGTGGAACTGACCCATCACGTCGCCGACGACCCGCGAGCACTTCACGTAGCCGCGGTCCGGCCGGTAGCCGGAGTCGAACATGGCGTAGAGGATCTTGCGGTGGACCGGCTTGAGCCCGTCCCGGACGTCCGGCAGCGCGCGCCCGACGATGACGCTCATCGCGTAGTCGAGGTAGGAGCGCTGCATCTCCACCTCGAGCCCGACCGGTTCGATCCGGTCGTGCGCGACCACCGCGGCGATGGCCTCGGTGGGGACCTCGGGCTCGTTCGGTGTGGACTCGGGGGAATCGGTCACTGTATACCCTTATCAGACTCAGAGTCGTTTTCGTGCTGTGGATAACGGCTGTGGATAGCCGTCAAGCTGTGGATAACTCTGTGGACCGGCGGGCCAGCCAGGTGCTGCCCGGCTGGCCCGTCGACGTCCGTCAGATGTCCAGGAACCGCACATCCTTGGCGTTGCGCTGGATGAACGACCGGCGGGCTTCGACGTCCTCACCCATCAGGACGCTGAACAACTCGTCTGCGGTTGCAGCGTCGTCGAGCGTCACCTGACGCAGGGTGCGGGTCGCCGGGTTCATCGTGGTCTCCCACAGCTCGGGATAGTTCATCTCGCCGAGGCCCTTGAACCGCTGGATGTCGTCCGGCTTGGCGTTCGGCTTCTTCTGCTGGCGCAGCGCGATCAGCCCGTCCCGCTCCCGGTCGGAGTAGGCGTACTGCGCGTCGTCGCCCTTCTTGTTCCACTTGATCTTGTAGAGCGGCGGGGCGGCCAGGTAGACGTGCCCCAGCTCGACCAGCGGACGCATGAAGCGGAACAGCAGGGTGAGCAGCAGGGTCTGGATGTGCTGGCCGTCGACATCCGCGTCGGCCATCAGCACCACCTTGTGGTACCGCAGCTTCTCCATGTCGAAGTCGTCGTGGATGCCGGTGCCGAGCGCGGTGATCAGCGCCTGGACCTCGTTGTTCTTGAGGACCCGGTCGATCCGGGCCTTCTCCACGTTGAGGATCTTGCCGCGGATCGGCAGGATCGCCTGGGTGCGCGGGTCGCGACCCTGCTTGGCCGAGCCACCGGCCGAGTCACCCTCGACGATGAAGACCTCGGATTCGCGCGGGTCGGTGGACTGGCAGTCGGCCAGCTTGCCCGGCATCGAGCCGGACTCCAGCAGCGACTTGCGTCGGGCCAGCTTGCGGGCCTGCTGCGCGGCGATGCGGGCGCGGGCCGCCTGGGACGCCTTCTGGATGATCGTCTTGGCCTCGGCCGGGTTGCGGTCGAACCAGTCGACCAGCCGGTCGTTGCAGACCCGCTGCACGAAGCTCTTCACCGGGGTGTTGCCCAGCTTGGTCTTGGTCTGGCCCTCGAACTGCGGGTTCGTCAGCTTGACCGAGATGATCGCGGCCAAGCCCTCTCGAATGTCCTCGCCGGAGAGCTTCTCGTCGCCCTTGAGCAGCTTCTTGTCGGTGCCGTACCGGTTGACCACGCTGGTCAGCGCGGACCGGAAGCCCTCCTCGTGGGTGCCGCCCTCGTGCGTGTTGATGTTGTTGGCGAAGGTGTAGACCGACTCGCCGTACGACTCGTTCCACTGCATGGCGATCTCGAGGGACATGCCCTCTTCCTCGGCCTCGAACTCGACCACCGTCTTGTGCATCGGGTTCTTGGAGGCGTTGAGGTGTCGGACGAAGTCGGCGATACCGCCGTCGTAGCGGAAGGTGACCTCGCGGGTCTTGCCGTCCTCGTCCTCCGGGACCCGCTCGTCGAGCAGGTGGATGGTGATGCCCCGGTTGAGGAAGGCCATCTCCTGCAGGCGTCGGTAGATGGTCTGGAAGTCGAAGTCGATCGTCTCGAAGACGTCCGCGTCGGGCCAGAAGGAGACCGCAGAGCCGGTGCGGTCGGTGGTCTCGCCCTTCTCCAGCGCGGATGGCTTGGAGTGGGTGTACTGCTGCCGCCAGACGAAGCCGGACTTGTGGATCACCACTGCCATCTTCGTCGAGAGCGCGTTCACCACGGAGACGCCGACGCCGTGCAGGCCGCCGGAGACCGCGTACGCCTTGCCGTCGAACTTGCCACCCGCGTGCAGCACGGTCAGTGCGACCTCGACGCCCGGCTTCTTGAGCTTCGGGTGGAGGTCGACCGGAAAGCCACGGCCGTTGTCGGTGACCTGGACCCCACCGTCGGCGAGCAGCACCACGTCGATGGTGTCGCAGTAGCCGGCCATCGCCTCGTCGACCGCGTTGTCGACGACCTCCCAGACGAGGTGGTGCAGACCGCGCTCGCCGGTGGACCCGATGTACATACCGGGCCGCTTGCGAACCGCCTCCAGCCCTTCGAGAACGGTGATCGACTCTGCGCCGTACTCCTGCTTGTCCTGCGCTGCCACCCTCGGCCACTTTCTCGCGTCGTCGGCGCCGGTGGGGCGCGTCGGGCGCGGGTTCGGCGGGACAGGACGCGACGTCGGCGCGCGGACCGGTGCCGGAGACCTCCGGACAACGGGTCGAACGCGCCGGTCGCCGCGGTCGCCCGCGGATCGCGATCGGCTCGACCCGGAGTGGAGAATGACTTGGGGCCACCGGCCCCGTCGCTCGCCCGCACCGGGTCTTCGTCTCGCTGTCAATCCTACTGTGCGTGGGGGACAGAACCACCACTCGGCACCCTCAACGAGGCGGCTGAGATGTCCGTAGCCGGCAGAACCCCGTTACCCTCGACTCCCCCCACACGCCACGCCCTGTTCGGACGCGCCGCCCCCAGACAGGTTGACCCGCGCTCGGGCGGGTCGGGGGTCGCGGTCGGATCGTCCGTGCCGTACGTTTGCGGCGCCCCGGAAGCGGCCTTGATCTTTACCGGCCGGAACCGGGACGATCGACCCGATCGACCCGACACGTGCTCTCTAAGAGGTGACAGATGGGGCTGGACAACGTCGCGGTGCAGTGGCCGCGGACCGGCCGCTTCTACGATCCGGTGGCGCCGGCCGAGTTCGTCGACTTCGGCGAGATCGTCGACCTGCCACGGATCTCCGCGCCGACGGCGGCGCTGGCCGAGCTGATCGCGAAGACCGGCACCGTCCGGGCGACCGCGTACACCGAGTTGGTGGATCTCCTGCTCGGCCTCGAAGGTGTGTTGTACGCCACAGACGCCGCGGCCGAGGACGAGGACCCGGTGATCGACCCGGACGGTTGCGCCTGGATCGCCGGTGGCATCGAACGGTTCGTGGCCGGGCACCGGGAGTACGGCGAGACGGTCACCTTCGACTCGGTGAGTACGGTGCTGCGGGCGCTGCTCGGCGACGGTCGGCTGGCGGAGCAGCAGCTGCGCTGGCTGGACACCCGGCTCGACGCGTTGCGCGACGAGAGCGGTGATCCGCCGCAGTGGAACTTCACCTGTGCGGAGCTGGGCGTGCTGGCGGCGTTCTACCGGCGGTGCGCCGAGCGCGGCTTCGCCGTCTACGCCGACGCCTGACCCTCGGGGTCGGCGGGGCGGTTGGCGGCGGCGATCACCTGGGTGAGCGCCGCGTGCAGGTGTTGCAAATCCTCGACGGGCAGTCCGAGGCGCTGAACGATCGCGGCCGGGATCTGCTCGGCCTGGGCGCGCAGGGCCACGCCGCTGGCGGTGAGGGTGACGGCGAGGCTGCGCTCGTCGGCGGCGTCCCGCTCCCGGCGCAGGTAGCCGGCCGCTTCGAGCCGCTTGAGCAGGGGTGACAGGGTGCCCGGGTCAAGCTGCAACAGGCGGCTGAGGTCGCGCCCGGACAGCGGCGCGTGCTGCCAGAGCGCCAGCATCACCAGGTACTGCGGGTGGGTCAGCCCCATTGGTTCCAACAGTGGCCGGTAGATGGCCACCACACTGCGCGCCGCGACCGACAGGGCGAAGCAGACCTGCTGCTCCAGCGCCAGCGGATCGGTGCCCTGCAGTTGGTCGCTCATCGGTTGCTCTCCTCGCGCACGGCAACTATCGTACCGATCGTTGGTACGCCAACCATTGGTGTACCAACTCTAGGGTGATGGCACGCGGAGGGACGACAGATGAGCGAGGACCGCGCTACCACCAGAGCACCGGGCGAGGGCGGTCGACTCCTGAGCTGGGCCTTCCGGCACCTCGCCGGGCCGGCCGACGGCGTGCAGGGCGCGGTGCAGGGCGGTTCAACGGCCGCCCGCGAGGCGTGGAAACGTGACCTGGCCGAGCGCAAGCGCTACACGCAGGAACAACGCGAGCGAAAGCGTGCGGCCCGGGAGGCCGGCCGGCGGCGCTGAGAGGACCTGCTCAGCCGTACGTGTCGCGCGGTCCCCGCCCGCGCACCCGGCGTGGGCCCTTCTGCCAGGACGGCGCGGCCGGGCCGTGGATGTGCAGCTTGCGCACCACGTTGTGGCCGACCTCCTGGGCGATCTGCTTGAGCAGCGAGCCGGCCAGCAGCCGGAGCTGGGTCGCCCAGGCCGTCGAGCGCGCCTCCACGGTCAACTCGCCGTCCTCCAGCTTCACCGGCCGGCTGTGCTGGGCCACCTCCGCGCCGACCACCCGCTCCCACGCGCCGAACACGGTGGCCTCGGCTGCGGGCTGCTGCCAGCCCCGCGCCTTCACCAACCGGTTCAGCACCGCGCCCAGGAGCTGCGGGTCGCGCGGGTCGGGCCCGGGGCCCGAGTAGCCACGCAGCCGCCGTCCCGAGCCGCCAGCGCCGTCGGCGCCAGCGCCACCACCGGGGGTACGCCGGGTGCGCGCCGCCGCCTGGCGGCGGGACAGCGCGGCGTCGAGCACCGCCCGCGCCAACTCCGGGCCGCTGGGACCCTCCGGCTGCCCGTCGGTCGCCCCGGCCGGTGGAGTACGCCCGCCGGCGGCATCCCCGGCCTGCCGGCCGCTGCCGGTGGACGTGGCGCGCGCCGGCCGGGTCTCTGGCTCATCCGACATGTCGTACCGTCCCCTCGCCGACCTGGTAGCGGGTGCCCCGCAACGCGGCCGGAACGTCGTCGTCCACGGCACAGGTGACCAGCAGTTGACTCGCCCCGCCCACCAGTTCCGCCAGCCGTTCCCGACGACCGGCGTCCAACTCGGCGAAGACGTCGTCGAGCACCAGGACCGGCTCGATGCCGTCGGCGCGCAGCAGGTCGTACCCGGCGAGTCGCAGCGCGAGCGCGAACGACCAGGATTCGCCGTGACTCGCGTACCCCTTGGCCGGCAGCGGGCCGAGCGACAGGGCCAGCTCGTCCCGGTGTGGCCCGACGAGCGTGGTGCCCCGTTCGATCTCGGCGGCCCGTGAGGCGGCCAGCGCGGCGGTCAGCGCCTCGGTCAGCGTGGCCCGGTCGGTGGTCGGTTCGGCCAGTTCGACCGACGGCCGGTAGACGATGCCGGCCGCGCCCCGGCCGGCGGCCACCGCGTCGTACGCCTTGGCGACGTGCGGGGTGAGCGCGGCGACCAGTTCCAGCCGGCCGGCGAGCAGCTCCGCGCCGTGCTGAGCCAGGTGGGTGTCCCACACCGCGAGGGTGCCCAGGTCGCCGCCGCGGGAGCCGCCGGTCTTGCGGGCGAGGTACGCGGTGCGCAGCAGGGCGTTGCGCTGCTTGACCACCCGGTCGTAGTCGGCGCGTACGCCCGCGTAGCGGGGTTGCCGGTTGACCAGGAGATCGTCGAGGTAGCGACGACGCTCGGCCGGATCGCCCCGGACCAGCTCCAGGTCCTCCGGTGCGAACAGCACCAACCGCAGCGCCCCGAGCACGTCACGCGCCCGCCGGGCGGGAGATCGGCCCAGTCGGGCGCGGTTGGCCCGCCCCGGCACGATCTCCAGCTCGACCAGGAGTTCCCGCCCGTCGTGGACGACCGCGCAGCGGATCACCGCCGAGGAGGCGCCCATCCGGACCAGCGGCGCGTCCGTGGCGACCCGATGCGAGTCCAGGGTCGCCACGTAACCGAGCGCCTCGACGAGGTTGGTCTTGCCGACACCGTTGGCGCCGATCAGGACGTTCGCCCCCGGCTGGAGGTCGACGGCGACCCGCTCGTACGAGCGGAAGTCGACCAGTTCCAGCCGGCGGACGTACACAGGTTGTGGATACCGCTCAGCGCTTGTGGACGGCATGGCCGCCGAACTGCTGGCGCAGCGCGGCAACGGCCTTCATGGCGGGCGAGTCGTCCTGTCGCGACTGGAACCGGGCGAACAGGGAGGCGGTGATGACGTTCAGCGGTACGCCGAGCCGGACCGCCTCGTCGACCGTCCAGCGCCCCTCGCCGGTGTCCTCGGTGTAGCCGCTCAGGTCGGCCAGCTCCGGGTCCTCGTCGAGTGCCCGATCCAGCAGGTCGAGCAGCCAGGAGCGGACGACCGTGCCCTCGCGCCACGACTTGAACACGCCGGGGACGTTGGTCACCAGCTCGGAGGCGGTCAGCAGCTCGTAGCCCTCGGCGTAGGCGTGCATGAGGCCGTACTCGATGCCGTTGTGCACCATCTTCGAGTAGTGGCCGGCGCCCACCGGGCCGGCGTGCACGAAGCCGAACTCGCCCTCCGGCCTGAGCGCCTGGAAGATCGGCATCAGCCGGTCGACGTGCTCCTGGGCGCCGCCGACCATCAGGCCGTAGCCGTTCTGCCGGCCCCAGACGCCCCCGGAGACGCCGACGTCCACGTAGCCGATACCGCGCGCGTTCAGCCGCTCGGCACGGGGAGCGTCGTCGCTGAAGCGGGAGTTCCCACCGTCGATGATGATGTCGCCGTCCCCGAGCACCTCGGCGAGTTCGTCGATCGTCGCATCGGTGACGCCGGCGGGCACCATGACCCATACGGCCCGCGGCGATTCGAGCTTCTGTGCCAGCTCGGCGAGGTCAGCCGCGTCGCTCAGCTGCGGGTTGTGATCGAATCCGACCACTTCGTGGCCGGCAGCCCGCAACCGCTCGCGCATGTTGCCGCCCATCCGGCCGAGTCCTACCAGGCCGAGCTGCATTTGTTCCTACCTCCGTGGATCTGGTGTTGCTGGGCCGATCAGCGAGAGACGCGGATCGGCATGATGAGGTACCGATACCCCGGAATGACCTCACCATCCTCGCCAGCGGGTGAGATCACCGCCGGCTTGAAAGCGTCGACGAACGAGAGCATGGCGGTCTGCGCACCCAGGTTTGCCAGGCCGTCGATGAGGTACTGGGGGTTGAAGCCGATGGTGAGCGCGTCACCGGTGAAGGTGGCCTCCATCGCCTCGCTCGCCCGTGCCTCCTCGGAACCGCCGGCCTCGACCACCAGGCCGTCTGCGCTGAAGCTGAGCAGCACCGGCGTGGTGCGCTCGGCCACCAGGGCGACCCGCTTGACCACCTCGATCAGCGTGCTCACCGACACCCGCGCCTCGGCGTTGTGGGTGGCCGGGAAGAGCGAGCGCACCGGCGGGTAGTTGGCGCCGTCGAGCAACCGGCTCGTGGTGCGACGGGTGCCACCGGCGAGGCCGACCATGCCCTCACCCGCCGCGCCCTGGGCGAGGGCGAGGGTGACCTCGCCGCCCAGCGGACCGAGGGCCTTGGCGGTGTCGTTCAGGGTGCGGGCCGGGACCAGCGCGTTGATGCTGACCTCGGGGTCGTCGGGTCGCCACTGGATCTCGCGCAGCGCCAACCGGTACCGGTCGGTGGCGAGCATCGACAGCGTGCTGCCGGAGAGCTCGACGCGGACGCCGGTCATCATCGGCAGCGTCTCGTCCCGGCCGGCGGCGATGGCCACCTGGGCGACCGCCGTGGCGAAGGCCGCGGCGTCGACGGTGCCGGCGCTCTGCGGCATCTCGGGCAGGGCGGGGTAGTCCTCCACCGGCATGGTGGGCAGGGTGAACCGCGCGCTGCCGCAGACCAGCTCGAGGTGGGCGCCGACCGCGGCGATGTCGACCGGCTTGGCCGGCAGCGCCTTGGTGATCTCGGCGAGCAGGCGGCCGGAGACCAGCGCGGCGCCGTCGGCGTCACCCTGGACCTCGACGGTCACCTGGCTGGAGACCTCGTAGTCGAAACCGGAGACCCGCAGGTTGCCGTCGGTGACGCGGAGCATCACCCCGGCGAGCACCGGTACGGACGGCCGGTTGGGCAGGCTCTTCGCGGTCCACGCCACGGCCTCGGCGAGCGCGTCGCGCTCCACTCGGAACTTCATCAATGCCTCCGCGTCGACGTCAGCGACAACTCTCTCATGCCGACCGCTGCCTACCGTCCCGCCCGACCGTGCGGGTGTCCATCGCACCTTAGGGCGCGGGGACATCGGCTGTGCGCCCGACCCCATGGATCGTGTCGATGCTGACCGGCCTGTCCGGCAGCGTTCGGCACGATCCACAGAAAGCCCAACGGTGATGATTGGTTTTTGTTCTCTTAGAAGAGATAACCCATCGTCTTCATCGCACCTGTGCAAACTGTGGAGAACTCGGGTCTGCGCAGCTCAGACAGGTTATCCACCGGTGAGTTTGCTGTGGATAACCGGGTGTGAAACCACGTCACCTGTCCACAACCCGGCGACGCGGGCCGGTTGTCCACCGTTGTCCACCGGTTGTCCACCGGTAATCCACCGACTTTCTCCCCAAGGTTGTGGACAGCCGAGAAGATCACCATTGGCGTTGTCCCCAGAACCTTCAACAGCTCGTACACACCTCGACGATCATCGGTGGACAACTTCGGCGTTGTCCCCAGGCGTCCACAGCGTCGTGCACAGGGTTTCTCCACAGCCTGTGGGTAACTGAGACGAGACCGACCGTAGTTATCCACCGACGGTGGATAACGAGTTGTGGACAACGAGTGAGCTTCGAGGTGGACACGGCACCGATCCTGTGGCCTACACCATGTCGAGGGTCAAGCCGAAGCCCTCGTCGGACGGCGGAATCGGTGCCGCCGACGCCGAAGTGAGCACCGTCCGGAGTCGGGTCGCGACGTAGCGGCATCCAAAGAAGAACGCCCGGCCGGAGTCCGGCCGGGCGTGTCCTGCGGAGTCGTGCGGCGTCGTACCCCTCAGGTGTTCTGCTTGATCCGGTTGGTCAGCTCGGCGATCTGGTTGTAGAGCGAGCGCCGCTCGGCCATCTGCTGACGGATCTTGCGGTCCGCGTGCATGACAGTGGTGTGGTCCCGGCCACCGAAGGCCTGCCCGATCCTCGGCAGCGACAACTCGGTCAGCTCCCGGCACAGGTACATGGCGACCTGGCGGGCGTTGACCAGGACGCGCGAACGGGACTGGCCGCGCAGATCCTCCAGGCTCACGCCGAAGTAGTCGGCCGTGGAGACCATGATCTGGTCCGCCGTGATCTCCGGACCGGCGCCGTCCGGGATGAAGTCCCGCAGCACCTCCTCGGCGAGCGACAACTCCACGGTCGAGCGGGTGAGACTGGCGAACGCCGTCACCCGGATCAGCGCGCCCTCCAACTCCCGGATCGAGTTCGACACCCGGGAGGCGATGAACTCCAGCACGTCCGGCGGGGCGTAGAGGCGCTCCTGTGCCGCCTTCTTCTGCAGGATCGCGATCCGCGTCTCTAGATCCGGCGGCTGGATGTCGGCCAGCAGCCCCCACTCGAAGCGCGTCCGCAGCCGGTCCTCCAACGTGGCCAACTGCTTCGGCGACCGGTCGGACGTGATCACGATCTGCTTGTTGGCGTTGTGCAGGGTGTTGAAGGTGTGGAAGAACTCCTCCTGCGTGCGCTCGCGGTTCTCCAGGAACTGGATGTCGTCGATCAGCAGGATGTCGACGTCGCGGTAGCGCCGCTGGAACGCGCTGGTCTTGTCGTCCCGGAGCGAGTTGATGAAGTCGTTGGTGAACTCCTCGGTCGAGACGTACCGCACCGACCGGGCGTTGCCGAGTGTCGTGGCGTAGTGCCCGATGGCGTGCAACAGGTGCGTCTTGCCCAACCCGGAACTGCCGTAGATGAAGAGCGGGTTGTACGCCTTCGCCGGCGACTCGGCCACCGCCACGCTCGCCGCGTGGGCGAACCGGTTGGACGAGCCGATGACGAACGTCTCGAACATGTACTTCGGGTTCAACCGGTTGCCACCGGTGTCGGCCCCGGGCAGCCGGCGGTCGTCCCGCCCGCCGGGACGGTGATCCATCCCGCTGCGACCCGGGCCGCTGTCCGTTCCGCCGTCCCGGGGCAGCGGACGGATCACGTGCTGGTCCCGGGGGGACGTGGCGTCCTCGCGGTAGCGGGGCTCGTACGGCCGGGTGTCGGGGCCGGGCGGGTCGAGGCGGGCCGCCTGCTCGTCGTACCCCCGCCGTTCGGGCGCCGGTCGGGACGACCGCATCGGCTCGACGAAGGCCGCGCTGAACAGCGCCTCCTGTCCGTCGCGGCTGGCCGGGATCAGCCCGGGCCGGTGCGCGTCGACGACCGGCGCGGGGGGTGGACCGGTCGGCGACGGCGGTACGGCGGTCTCGGGCAGCCGTGGCCCGAGTTGCTCACCGATGGCCTCGTTCGACACGGACCGTCCGGCGTACTCGTCCCCGAGCGGGCCCGACTGCGGTTCGTTGACGTCGAGTGGCCCCGGCTCCGGGGTGCTGCGGTAGACGGTGCCGGCCGGGCGGCCGGTGGCGTCCTCCGCCACGCGTACGGTCACGGCAACCTGGATCGGCCGGCCGAGTCGGCGGGTCAGCGCCTCGGTGATCGCCGGGCGCAGCCGCGACTCGATCACGTCCCGGGTGAACGCGTCCGGTACCGAGAGCAGCGCGGTGTCCTCGACGATCGCCCGCAGTCGGGTCAACCGGAGGTAGGCGCGCTGCTGGGCGGAGATGATCTCGTCGGCGAGCTCGTCGGTCGCCGCCAACCACACCGCGGCAAGGTCGGTCGTACCGGCCACCGTCGTGCCACCCCCTCGCCTCTGCTCCCGGCCGCCGCTGTCTGCCAGCCGCCCGTCCCGGGCCCGCCGCGTGCACGGGTGGAACATCACCCACCCGGACAACTGACCAGCGCTCGTCCACAGGTTATCCACAGCCTGTGCACCGACCGGTTGTGGCCGCCCGCCGGGCGCGGGACCTGCCCCTGCCTGGACGGCCGTTGAAGCGGGTTCACCGTGCCGAACGATTCACCAGCGTGTCCGGTCTTGCCTGCGCGCGACGACCGGAGCATCCGACGCTCACCGCAATCGGGCACGGTAACAGCGTTGTCCCTGCCCCATCAACCGGCGACGCCCCAGCGACCTTGTCGGCATCAGCGAAAACCGCCCCTTCGGTCCCGGGCGCGTCCCGACCTCCTCGCTGTGGATGTTTGACGGTCATTGCACCCCTGCGTAGGCTGGAGCGGCTGCTCTCTCGCCCTCTGCTAGGGTGATGGGTGCTTGCTGCCCGCGGTCGTTTTCCGCACCGCCGGACCCGCTTCGCCGGGCAGCGCCGAACGGTGGCCATCGTCGAGGTGGCCTGGACCACCCCACGACCCCGGCGATCCCGTCGCGCGGGGCGCGTACGAAAACGGAGAGCCTGACGTGAGCAAGCGCACCTACCAGCCGAACAACCGCCGGCGCGCGAAGACCCACGGCTTCCGGCTGCGCATGCGCACCCGTGCCGGCCGTGCCATCCTCTCGAGCCGCCGCGCCAAGGGTCGCGCCACCCTGTCGGCCTGAGCCGACCGGGCTGGTCCGGGGGACGTGGGCAGTCGTGCTGGCCGCCGCACAGCGACTGCGGCGCAGCACTGACTTCGCCGCAGCGGTTCGCGGTGGCCGGCGCGTCGGCCGAGGTGCCGTCGTGGTCCACCTGACCATGCCTCCGGCCACCGACCACAGCACAACGACCTCCTCGCCGGAGCCGGCGCGGGAGCCTGGAGCGGAGCAGCCCTCCGCTCCGGCCCGCGCCGGCTTCGTCGTATCCAAGGCTGTCGGCAACGCGGTGGTCCGCAACAAGGTCCGGCGCCGGCTTCGGGCGCTGGTCCGGGAACGGCTGGACGCGTTGCCCCACGGCAGCACCCTGGTCGTTCGAGCACTGCCCGCCGCGGCCGAGGCGTCGTACGCCCGGCTCACCACCGACCTGGACGCCGCCATCGCGGTCGCCCGGTCGCCACGGGAGAGGCGGCCCCGGTGAGCGCCGATCCGACCGCCACACGCCCGTCGTCGACAGGTGCCCGGGTGCTGATCGCGCCCATCATCGCGTACCGTCGGTGGATAAGTCCGGCACTGCCGGCACGCTGCCGGTTCTACCCGTCGTGCAGTGCGTACGCCCAGGAGGCGATCGTGCGGCACGGCGCGTTCCGGGGAGTCGTGCTGGCGGTCCGCCGGTTGCTGCGCTGCCACCCCTTTCACCCTGGTGGACATGACCCGGTTCCGGAGCCGGGCAGCCGCCGTCGTGCTGATGTGACTGGAGCCCCGAATTGAGTCTGAGTCTCGACTGGATCTACTACGCGATTTCGTGGATCCTGCTGACCTGGCACTCGGCGTGGGACGCCATCGGGGTGCCGGTCGGCGCGGTGGTCGGCACGAACTTCGCCTGGATCCTGTCCATCATCTTCCTGGTGGTCACCGTCCGGGTGATCCTGTTCCCGGTTTTCGTCAAGCAGATCAAGTCGCAGCGGGCGATGCAGGCGCTCCAGCCCAAGGTCAAGGAGCTGCAGGAGAAGCACAAGGGTGACCGGGAGACGCTCCAGAAGGAGATGATGGAGCTCTACCGGAAGGAAAAGGCCAACCCGCTCATGGGCTGCCTTCCGATGTTCCTCCAGATCCCGGTCTTTCTCGGCCTCTTCCACGTGCTGCGCCGGCTTGACCCGTTCAAGCCTGAGGACAAGAAGACGATCTACGGCTGGACCGTCGATCAGTTCAACAGCGCCTCGCACGCGAAGCTGTTCACGGCCCCGCTCGCCGGCAAGTTCGGCTCCACCGCCGACGAACTGGCGCGGCTCAACGCCAACGGCAACACCACGAAGATCATTGCTGGTGTCCTGGTCCTGGTGATGATCGCGACCACGTACCTGACCAGCCGTCAGATGATCCTCAAGACCGGCTGGGCCGAGGACCCGCAGCAGCGGATGATCCAGCGCCTGATGCTCTACGGCATCCCGGCCTCGCTGCTGATCTCGGGCGCGATCTTCCCGATCGGCGTGATCATCTACTGGGTCACGAACAACCTCTTCACCCTCGGCCAGCAGCAGTGGGTGCTGCGGAAGTTCCCGCCGCCGGTGACCGCCAAGAAGGCCACCGCCCCCGTGGCCAGCCGCAATCCGGTGCAGCCCGCCAAGGCGGGTGGGCTCTTCGGGCGTGGCAAGACCGCCCCGGCCGCGCCCGTCAAGGCCGCCGCGCCGAAGGTGGCCGGCCCGAAGCCGGGTGCCAAGCCCGCCAACCCGAAGAAGAGCCGCCCCGCCAAGCGGCAGGGCTGACCGCCGTGCGGCCGTCGCCGGGCAACCGGCGACGGCCCAGGCCCCGCACCGCGCAGCCGCCGTACGGCCGGCGCCGGGCGGAACCGACCGCGCACGGCGCGGTCACGGGCGACACTGCCCGTACAGACGTGCCCGTGGGCACCGGCGACCTCCCGCCGGCCCCGGGAAACCAGCGGACCCGACGGTCCGGCCTAGCGAGTACGGAGATGAGACCGTGACCGAGACCAGCATCCCCCGCGCCGACCAGTCCCTGGACGAGGAGGAGACCGCGACGCTAGAGGCGGACGGCGACGACACCGAGGCCGACGACGACACCGAGGCCCCGGCCGGTGGTCGTGAGAAGAAGAGCGCGGGCGAGAGCGACCTGTTCCGGCAGAGCGAGATCGCGGCCGACTACGTCGAGGGACTGCTCGACATCCTCGACTACGACGGCGACATCGACGAGTTGGTGGCCGGCGGCCGTCCCGTCGTCGAGGTGGTCGGCTCCCGGCTGCAGAACCTGGTCGGCCAGCGCGGCGCCACCCTGGATGCGCTCCAGGAGCTGACCCGGCTCGCCGTCTTCCGGCAGACCGGTACGCCGAGCCGCCTGCTCCTCGACGTCGGTGGCTACCGGGCGACCCGTCGCAAGGAACTCGCCGCCGTCGCCAAGAACGCCGTCGAGAAGGTGAAGGAGTACGGCGAGCCCGTGCGCCTGGAGGCGATGAACGCGTTCGAGCGCAAGTGCGTCCACGACGTGGTCAACGCCATGGCCGGCGTGGCGAGCGAGTCGGAGGGCGTCGAGCCGAACCGTCGCATCGTCGTACGGCCGGCGGACTGACTCCGTTGACCCACGACGACACCGCGGCTGATGCCGTGACCGGCCCGGGCGGTACGCCGTCCGGGCCGTCGGCTGTCCGGGACGACAGCCCGGCGGGGTACGACGCGGCCAACGGGAATCCGCCGTCGCCGGCCGATGCCGCGTTGCCGCCCGAACTGGCTCCGGCCGCGCTGACCCTCTTCGGTGATCGGCTCGACATCGCCGCCGCGTACGCCGAGCTGTTGGCCACCGACGGCGTGGTCCGCGGTCTGATCGGTCCACGCGAGGCGCCGCGGATCTGGGACCGTCACCTCCTCAACTGTGCCGCCGTGGTCGAGCGCATTCCGAGCGACGCGAGCGTGCTCGACGTGGGCTCCGGCGCCGGGCTGCCCGGTCTGGTGTTGGCCATCGCGCGTCCCGATCTGACGGTCACGCTGATCGAGCCGCTCGCGCGGCGCACGTCGTTCCTTATCGAGGTCGTCGAGCGGCTCGGCCTGACCCGATCGGTGCGGGTGTTCCGTGGCCGCGCCGACGAGGCCGCCAGCGGGTCGAGCGGCCGGGACCCGATCAGCGGTGACGTGGTGACCGCCCGCGCCGTCGCGTCGTTGGACCGACTGGCCGCCTGGTGCCTGCCGCTCGCCGTGCGCGGTGGACGACTGCTGGCCCTCAAGGGATCGTCCGCCGCCGCCGAGATCGAGGAGCACGCCACGGTCGTGGAGCGGCTCGGCGGCGGGGAGGCGGCCGTGCACCTCTGCGGCGTGGGCGTCATCGACCCGCCCACCACGGTGGTGGAGATCGTGCGGGAGCGGATGGTCGGCCCGGCCCGGCCGGCGGCGAGCAAGCGCTCGCGCGGCGGGCGGACCCGCCGCCGCTGACCAGCGCGCCATCGGGCGTCCGGTCGACGGTTTGCCTCGTTGTATCGGTACGGATGGACGACGGAATGAGAACCCGACGTGGACCGGCCACGCCCGTCCGCCGTAGGCTGGCCGCGCGTCGATAATGTGGAGCGGCCGACGGACGTCGCGGACTCCGACCGCTCCCGAGGGGCCGTACGCTCCGGGGTGCGACAGCGGGTGTGGCCAAGTTGACCGGGGCGCGGACCGACCATCCGAAGCGGGCAGGGATGACAGGTGCATGACGACGGCAGGTACGACGATCCACGCGTGACCGGGTCAACCAGCGACCCTGTTTCACGTGAAACCGACTACCCGAGCTGGTCCCCCGGCGTCGCCGGAGCGTCCATTCCGGTGGACGACGATGTGTTCTCCGCACCGGACGAGGCAGTGGTTCCGACCGTCGGGCCGGAGCCGACGACCGGTCGTCGGGCGGCCGACGGACCGAGCCGACCCGCCAATGCCGCCGACGTACGGCAGACGCCGGGTCGGCGGAACAGGGCTGCGGCGGTGCGCTTCGAGTCCGCCGTGCCCCACCAGCCCACCGCCACAGCGGCGCGCGACGCCGCGCCGATGGTTCCCGACGTACCGGTCGCGTCGGCCGAGTCGTTGGCGGCGGTCGCGGCCGACCCCACGTACGTTTCACGTGAAACCCCGACGCGCGAAGAGGATGACCCACCGTTGGCTATGGAGGCGATGCGCGCCGTGCAGATCCTGAATCCCAGTGGCGAGGTGACCATGCCTCGACCGGACCGGACCCGGGTCATGTGCGTCGCCAACCAGAAGGGCGGCGTGGGTAAGACCACGACCACGGTCAACCTCGCGGTGGCGCTCGCCCTGCACGGTAACCGGGTGCTCGTGGTCGACCTGGACCCGCAGGGCAACGCGTCCACCGGCCTGAACGTGCCCCACCACACCGGCATCCCAGACGTCTACGACTGCCTGATCAACAGCGTGCCCCTGGCCGAGGTGGCGCAGGCGGTCGAGGGCATCCCCAACCTGTGGTGCGTACCGGCCACGATCGACCTCGCCGGGGCGGAGATCGAGTTGGTGTCCGTGGTGGCCCGTGAGTCGCGCCTCGACCGTGCCATCGCCGCCTACCCGGGCCAGTTCGACTACGTCTTCATCGACTGCCCGCCCTCACTCGGTCTGCTCACGGTCAACGCCCTGGTCGCCGCGCAGGAGGTGCTGATCCCGATCCAGTGCGAGTACTACGCGCTGGAAGGCCTCAACCAGCTGATCAACAACATCAACCTGGTGCGGCAACACCTCAACCCGAAGCTCGACGTCTCCACGATCCTGCTCACGATGTACGACCGTCGTACCCGCCTCGCGGACGCGGTCGAGCAGGACGTCCGGAACCACTTCGGCGACAAGGTGCTCCAGGCGGTCATCCCCCGCAACGTGCGGGTGTCGGAGGCACCCAGCTATGGCCAGTCGGTCATGACCTACGATCCCGGTTCGCGGGGCGCCACGAGCTACTTCGAGGCCGCCCAGGAGATCGCCGAGCGGGGCGTCAAGGAGCCGGTGGGCCGGAATGCGTAGTGGGGACAAGTCGCTGGGAGGCGTGGCATGAAGAACCGTCCTCGGGGCGGTCTGGGGCGGGGCCTGGGGGCTCTCATCCCGACCGGGCCCGTGCCGGGTGCCGCCGGCACCGTGACTGCCGAGCCGGGGAACGGGAGCGTCGACGCTGACGAGGGCGTGGCCCCCACTGCCCTGCACGCGGCCCCGGTAGGCGCCGTCGCCGCCCACCAACCGGAGCCCGAGCTCAGCCCCGTTCCCGGCGCTCGGTTCGCGGAGATCCCGGTCGACGCGATCATGCCCAACCCGAAGCAGCCGCGTCAGGTCTTCGACGAGGAGGCGTTGGAGGAGCTGAAGACCTCCATCCGGGAGGTGGGCTTCCTGCAGCCGATCGTCGTGCGCCAGCTCGACGACGAGAAGTACGAACTGGTGATGGGCGAACGCCGTTGGCGCGCAGCCCAGGCGGTGGGGCGGGACAATATCCCGGCCATCGTCCGGGATACCCGTGACGACGCCATGCTCCGGGACGCGCTGCTGGAGAACATCCACCGGGCCAACCTGAACCCGTTGGAGGAGGCCGCCGCGTACCAGCAGCTGCTGGAGGAGTTCGGCGCCACCCACGAGGAGTTGGCCCGTCGGATTGGCCGCAGCCGGCCACAGATCTCCAACACGATCCGGCTCCTCAACCTGCCGGCCCAGGTGCAGCGCCGGGTTGCCGCCGGCATCCTCTCCGCCGGCCATGCCCGCGCTCTGCTCAGCCTCGACGACTCGGAGGCCCAGGAACAGCTGGCGCTGCGGATCGTCGCCGAAGGGCTGTCGGTGCGGGCGACCGAGGAGATCGTGGCTCTGACGCTGAACGACGGCCCGGCAAAGGGACAGGCCGCCAAGCGGCGCCCGAAGCCCCACGCGCCCGCCCTGTCGGATCTCGCCGACCGTCTGTCGGACCGCTTCGACACGCGGGTGAAGGTCGACATCGGTCGGAGCAAGGGCAAGATCACCATTGAGTTCGCCACCGTGGATGATCTGGAACGGATCGTCGGCATCATCGGGGTACAGGAGGAGGGGTCGCAGGACTGACGTCCGGGACCTTCCGTCGAGGGCCGCGCCTCCCCAAGGGGGCGCGGCCCTCGCGTGTGCGGCCTCGTTTCACGTGAAACCGACGCCCGAAGCGGCTCTTCGACCTCGACTCGGCGCTGGCCGGACACTTTCGCCCGCCAGGGCCCGCGAGGGCGTCCCAGACGGTTGGGTGGACCCCCCTCGGGTCCCCCTGGCGCCCCGAGGGCGGCAGCGACCCTCTCAGGCGGCGCACGGGCCACTGCTCGCCGGGCCTTAGTCACGGCGCCGGGGCCGGTGTGTGGTCATCGCGTTTCACGTGAAACGGCCCTCGGCGGGCGAGGCGCCCACGCATGCGGGCAACGCCGGGAGTGGTGGGCCGGAGCGCGACCGGCGCGACGCGCGGGCAACGATCGAGGGGGCGAAAAGTTATCCACACCGGTTGTCCACAGGCACCCCCCGTTTCACGTGAAACGCCGCGTGAAAGCGGGTGACAGCCTGTGGATGACCGCGTGTATGAGCGCCCTTGGCAGCCTGTGGATATCGACTCGCCAGCCGACGACGACGGCCCCGGGCGATCGACGACGGACGCTGATCGTGGCGGTTGGAACCGGTCGAACAGGTAGGGACAGCGGTGCCAGACTCAGTTAGGGTCAGCGTCGTGCGCGACACCCCTCCCTCAGTCCCGGACTTCACCCAGTGGCCCTCGTTCCCCTTCGAGGGCGAGCTGCGGGTGAAGCAGCTCGAAGAACCGGTCCCGGTCGAACCGCCCCGCAAGGGCGAGGGTCTCCGGGAATGCACCGCCTGCAACGCACCCGACGACGCCTACATCTGGGTGGGAGAGCGGTGGCGGGTCCGTGCCATGGACCGGCCGACCGGCCTGCCGATGGTGCTCATCCTCGAATCGCGGACCCACCTGGACCTGGGTGACCTGCCGAACCTGCTCGCCGCCGAGCTGGGGGTGATGACGGTACGTCTCGAGCGGGCCATCCGGTCGCTGGACGGCGTGGCACGGGTGCACGTGAACCGGTGGGGCGACGGCTCCGCTCACCTGCACATGTGGTTCCTCGCCCGGCCGTACGGTCGGCTCCAACTACGGGGCACCTTCCTGTCCCTGTGGGACTCCATCCTGCCGCCGATCTCCGAGGAGCAGTGGCGGGAGAATCTGGCGCTCGTCGCCGCCTGGCTCGCCGAGTTCGGTGGGCGACCGTTGGCCGAGCCGCCCCGCATCCAGTGGCAGGCCCCGTCGAGCCTGCTGGCCCAGTCCGCGGCGGCGGCGGCGCACGCAGCAGCCGCTGAGGCTGAGGCCGTGTCTGTCATCGAGGCGGCCGAGGAAATTCCGGAACCGGCAGTCGAGGACGCCGACGGTGACAGCCGCGACGGCGACCCTGTAGCCGGCCCTTCGGTCGCGAACGGTGTCCCAGCCGCCGCCCCAGCCGGCAACAGCGGCAGCGACAGCGAAAGCGGCGACGGCGACGACAGCGACGACAGCGACGAGGGTCATCCGGCAGTCGAGAAGACCTCCCCTGCCGTGCTGAAGCCGACGGTCGATTCGGCTACCGATGGCGAGGCGATCTCCGCACCGGCGCGCGACGCCGAGAATCGCCCCTCCCGGAGCCAGATCGTCCCGTCGCCGCGCAGGACCCCCACCGACGACGTCAGCGAGGGCGGAATCACCCCGCCAGACGTGAGCGCCGCGCACTGAGACACCGGCCGCGGGTGGGGTTGACTGGGCCTACGTCAGCCCCACCCCGCCCGGGCGATCAGCAGCCGCCAAGGTCGCGAGCGTCGGGACGGCAGGGCCGCGTGCGTCGGGACGGCAGGGCCGTGCGTCGGGACGGCAGGGCCGTGCGTCGGGACGGCAGAGCCGCGCGCGTCGGGACGGCAGAGCCGCGCGCGTCGGGACGGCAGAGCCGCGCGCGTCGGGACGGCAACGGCTCAGAGTGTCAGAAGGGCAACGGCTCCGGGCGTCGGAACGGCAGGGCCGCGTGCGTCGGGGACGGCAACGGCTCAGAGTGTCAGAAGGGCAACGGCTCCGGGCGTCGGGACGGCAGGGCCGCGTGCGTCGGGGACGGCAACGGCTCAGAGTGTCAGAAGGGCAACGGCTCCGGGCGTCGGAACGGCAGGGCCGCGTGCGTCGGGAACGGCAACGGCCCGGAGCGTCGGAAGGGCAACGGCTCCGGGCGTCGGGACTGTAGCCGGTACGAGAGCCGGGTCAGGACGTGTGGCGGGCGGCGGCCCGGCTGACCAGTGAGCCGAGCAGGCGGCCGAAGTCCAGGCCGGCGGCCTGGACGGCCAGCGGCAGCAGTGAGGTCTCCGTCATGCCGGGCGAGACGTTGACCTCCAGCACGTGTGGACGGCCCTCAGCGTCCACGATCACGTCAACCCGAGAGAGGTCTCGCAGACCGAGCGCGGTGTGCGCGGCCAGTGCCACGTCGGCCACCGAGGCGGCCACCTCCGGCTCCAACCGGGCAGGAGCGTGCCAGGTGGTGCGGCCGGCGGTGTAGCGGGCGGCGTAGTCGTACACGCCGTTGCGCGGCACGATTTCTACCGGTGGCAGCGCCTGCGGACCGTCTCCCAGGTCGATCACGGAGACCGCCACGTCGATCCCGGCTACGTACCGCTCCACGAGGGCGGTCGAGTCGTACGCGAAGCAACCGACCATCGCGGCCGGGAGTGACGCGGCGTCCCGGACCACGGCGGCGCCCAGACCGGAACCACCCTGGGTCGGCTTGACCATCAGCGGGAGGCCGAGCCGGTCGGCGATGCGGTCCAGCACGGCGACCGCCCCGAGTTCGGAGAAGCGGTCGTGCGGCAGGGCCACCCAGTCGGGGGTGGGGATGCCGGCTTCGCGGAGCACCGCCTTCGCGGAGGGCTTGTCCCAGGCGAGCCGGGACGACCGGGCGTCACAGCCGACGTACGGGATGCCGCACAGGTCCAGCACTCCCCGCAGTGAGCCGTCCTCGCCGGTGGCGCCGTGCAGGGCGATCACGACGGCGTCCGGCGGATCGGCGGTGAGGGATGGCAGGAGGGCCGCGTCGGCGTCCCGCAGCTCGGCCTCGACACCCACGGCACGCAGGGCGTCGAGCACACGCCGACCGGAGCGCAACGACACGTCCCGCTCGTAGGAGAGTCCGCCCGCGAGGACCAGCACTCGCAGGTCGGCCGCGACGGCGGAATCGGTCACGGAGAAGCGCTCGGCAGCGGTCGTACCCATGCCGGCATCATGCCAAGTCGGGACCCGGCACGTCGGAGCCGGGCCGGCCGCGACGGCCGGCGACACCGCCAACGGCACCGAAGACGCGCCTCGTCGCGAGTTCCTGCTCCATGACGCCCGCCAACCGGCGTACGCCCTCGCGGATGCGCTCCGGGGGCGGGAAGCTGAAGTTCAGCCGCATCGCGTCGGTGCCTGTGCCGTCGGCGTAGAAGCCGGTGCCGGGCACGTAGGCGACCCGGGCGGCGATGGCGCGCGGCATCATGGCCTTGGAGTCCAGGCCCTCCGGCAGGGTGGCCCAGACGAAGAGCCCGCCGGCCGGGGTGGTCCAGCTGGTGCCCTCGGGCATCAGATCGGCCAATGCGTCGAGCAGGGCGTCGCGGCGTTCCCGGTAGACCTCGCGGTAGACCTTGAGCTGCTGCCGCCACGGCATCGTGCTGAGGTAGGTGGAGACGGCGGACTGGGCGTAGACGCTGGGGCAGAGGATCTGCGCCTCACTCGCGATGACGATCTTGTCGCGGACCGCGTGCGGCGCCAGGATCCATCCCACCCGCAGGCCGGGAGCGAACGTCTTGGAGAAGGTGCTGATGTAGAAGACGCCGTCGCGCCGCCGGGCCCGCAGCGGCGCCGGGGCCTCACCCTCGAAACCGAGTTGGCCGTACGGGTCGTCCTCGACCACGAGCAGGCCGGCGCGCTCGCAGATGTCGAGTACGCGCTCACGGCGTTCCTCGCTGAGTGTCACGCCGGCCGGGTTCTGGTAGGTCGGGATCGTGTAGAGGAACTTGACGCGTCGGCCGGCCCGGGCGAGGTCGGCGATGGCCGTTTCCAGCGCCTCGGGAATCAGTCCGTCGGCGTCCATCGGCACGTGCGCCACCTGTGCCTGGGCGGCCTGGAACACCCCGAGCGCGCCCACGTAGGTGGGGCCCTCGGCGAGCACCACGTCGCCTGGGTCGAGGAAGAGCCGGGCGACCAGGTCGAGCGCCTGCTGACCGCCCACCGTGACCACCACGTCCTCGGGGGAGGCGCCGCACGCGGCGTCGATGCCGGAGAGGGCCATCACCTCGCAGATCCGCTCGCGCAGCTCCAGGGTGCCCTGGCCGATGCCGTACTGGAGGGTGGTGACCCCGTGCTCGGAGCCGAGCCTGCCCAGCATCTCGCCGACCGCGTCGAGCGGCAGCGCGGCGATGTACGGGGCGCCGCCGGCGAGCGACACGACCTCCGGTCGACTGGCCACCGCGAAGAGTGCTCGGATCTCGGAGGCGGTCATCCCGCGCACGCGCCGGGCATACCGGTCGGTGTAGTCGTCGAGTGTCGTGCCGGTCATGACCTCACCTCGATCACTGCTCGGGTGGCTACCGCCCCGGGTACCCCGCCTGCTCGTGTCCATGGCGGCGGCACACCGATTGTCGATCCTAGTCCGCCGAGGCCTGCCTGCCGCCCTGCCGGAACGGATCGACCACATGGCGGACCCTCCCGCCGTGGGTGGTGGATCTGCGCGTCCCCTCCCGTACGGTCGATCGGCGGCGTACGATCGCTCGTCGGAGGCAGGAAGGCGGCGCTGTCGTTCCGTGCCGGTCTCACCACCGAGCCTATTGTGGGGATGCGCCATATGTCGCGACGTCTGGTCAGCCTGACCCTCGACACGCTGGAGGATCTGCCGCGCCCCTGCCGCCAGTGCGTCTACTGGGAGCTCGATCCGGTCTCCGCGGACCGGGCGTGCGCCGCCGGCGACCCGGGCCTGGAGAAGGAGGCGTGGGTCTCCCAGACCCTGCTGGAGTGGGGCTCCTGCGGCAAGCTCGCGTACGTCGACGGGATGCCGGCGGGCTTCGTGATGTACGCGCCACCCGCCTACGTTCCCCGCTCGATGGCGTTCCCGACGTCGCCGGTCTCGGCCGATGCCGCGCTGTTGATGACCGCCAACGTGGTCGCCGCGTTCGCCGGGGGCGGGTTGGGCCGGATGCTGGTGCAGGGTGTCGCCCGGGACCTGACGAAGCGTGGCATCAAGGCGATCGAGGCGTTCGGTGACGCCAAGTTCGGTGACGCCGACGATCCGGCCGGCGGCTGCGTGGCACCGGCCGACTTCTTCCTCTCCGTCGGCTTCAAGACGGTACGTCCGCATCCCCGTTTTCCCCGGCTGCGCCTCGAACTGCGTACGGCGCTGAGCTGGAAGTCCGACGTCGAGTACGCGCTGGAAAAGCTGCTCGGCTCGATGAGCCCGGAGACGCTGCTCCGGCCGGTCCGGCCCGCCCCGGCCACCCGCTCCACGGGCGGCTGAGCGGGATCAGTCGACCACGGTGCCGGCGGCCACGACCGCACGCAGTTCGCTGACGTCGAGCGAGCCGGTCGGCACGTCCCGCTCGATCGGGTAGTACATCCGCTGGACGGCGGCCACGATCGCCTCCACCACACGGTCGCGGAAGCGGGGGTCGACGAGCCGGGCGCGGTCCACGGGCGAGGTGAGGTAGCCGACCTCGACCCGGACCGCCGGCATCCTGGTCAGTCGCAGCAGGTCCCACGCCTTCGCGTGCGTACGGCAGTCCCGCAGCCCGGTCCGCGCCACGATCTCCCGCTGCACCAGACCCGCCAACCGTTCACCGGTCGCCGAGGTCACCCCGTTGTCGGTGCCGTAGTGGTAGGTGGCCACCCCCTCCGCGTCCGGGTTGGCGTGCCCGTCGAGGTGCAGGGAGATGAACACGTCGGCCCCGAGCGAATTCGCCAGCAACGCCCGGTCGGTGTCCGGCAGGCACGCGTCGGGCGCGGGACCCCGGGTGAGCTGAACCCGGACCCCGGACGCTGCGAGTCGTCCCTCCAACCGGCTCGCCAGGTCGTGCACGAGGTCGGCCTCCGTCCAGCGCAGCGGGCCGTCCGGAACCACCATCCCGGGATCGGTGCCACCGTGGCCGGGGTCGATGACCACCGTCTTACCGACCAGCGCCGGTCCGGACTGGCGGATCGCGTCGGACTCGCGCAACCACTGGGGGCGACCGCCGACGACCTTGCGACCGATCCGGCGTAGCGCGTCCATCGTGTGCGGGCCGCAGGCGCCGTCGGGTGTGAGACCCACCTCGCGCTGGAACTGGGCCACGGCCCGGGACGTCCGGATGCCGTAGATGGCGTCGGCGCGGCCGACGTCGTACCCCATCTCCAGCAGCCGTTCCTGCAGCGACCGGACATCCTCGCCGGTGAGCGGCTCGGGGACCGCGTGGTAGAGGGTGCGGGCACCGAGCCGCCAGCGTGCGGCCTCAAGCGCGCCCCAGGTCTCCGAGCCGACCCGGCCGTCCACGCTGAGCCCCCGTGACTGCTGGAACGCGCGGACCGCGCGTTCGGTGTCCAGGTCGAACTCGTCGCTGTGCGGGCCGGCGGCGGCGAGCAGGTCGAGGCCGGTGAGGATGGTACGGATCTCCGTGACCGCAGGTCCCCGGTCTCCGGGTCGGATCGGACGCACGCACGACCCCCTCTGCACGAGTCTGGCTGGCCGGGCGGCGGCCCTGAGCTTGAGGCTATGCGTTCCGGACCGGTGACGGGCTCGGGCCGGGAAAAACACCGAACCCCGCACCCGACGAGCGGGTACGGGGTTCGGTGGTGTCTGCGCTGATCAGAGAGCCGACTCGATGAGCCGGACCAGCTCGCCCTTCGGCTTGGCGCCGGCGATCGACTGCACGGGCTGGCCGTTCTTGAAGACGGTGAGGGTCGGCACCGACATGACCCGGTAGGCCCGGGCGGTCTCCGGGTTCTCGTCGATGTTGAGCTTCACGATGGTGACCTGGTCGCCCATCTCGCCCGCGATCTCCTCGAGCAGCGGCGACACCTTACGGCACGGCCCGCACCACTCGGCCCAGAAGTCGACCAGCACCGGCTTGTCGGCCTGCAGCACGTCGGCGACGAAACTCGCGTCCGTGACCGCCTTGGTATTTCCCACTATTGCCCTCCTCCGGGATGTGTTTCCTGTTTCAGCTGAGCGTCGCGATGAACCGCTCGGCGTCGAGCGCGGCGGCACAGCCGGTGCCGGCCGCGGTGATCGCCTGGCGGTAGGTGTGGTCGACCACGTCACCGGCGGCGAAGACGCCGGGCACGTTCGTCCGGGTGCTGGGGGCCTGGACCTTCACGTAGCCCTCGTCGTCCAGCTCGACCTGGCCCTGGAAGAGCTCACTGCGGGGGTCGTGGCCGATGGCCACGAACACGCCGGTCACGTCCAGCACCTTGGTCTCGCCGCTGTGTACGTTGCGGACCCGTACGCCGGTGACCTTGCCGTCAGCGCCCAGGACCTCTTCGACGGTGCTGTTCCACTCGACCTTGATCTTCTCGTTGCTCAGCGCCCGGTCGGCCATGATCTTGCTGGCCCGGAAGGAGTCGCGCCGGTGGATGATGGTCACCGAGTCGGCGAAGCGCGTGAGGAAGCTGGCCTCCTCCATCGCCGAGTCACCACCGCCGACGACGACGATGTGCTGGTTGCGGAAGAAGAAGCCGTCACAGGTGGCGCACGAGGAAACACCGTGGCCCAGGTACTCCTGCTCGCCCGGCACGCCCAACGGACGCCAGGCCGAACCGGTGGAGAGGATCACGGCGCGGGCCCGGTAGGCGGTCTCGCCGACCCACACGGTGCTCGTCGCGCCCGAGCCGGCGTCGCCGGTGTCGACAAGTTCGACCCGCGTCACGTCGTCGGTCAGGAACTCGGCGCCGAACCGCTCGGCCTGCTTGCGCATGTTGTCCATCAGCTCGGGGCCGAGGATGCCGTCGGCGAAGCCGGGGAAGTTCTCCACCTCGGTCGTGGTCATCAGCGCACCGCCGGACTGGGAACCCTCGATGATCAGCGGCTTCAGGTTGGCGCGCGCCGCGTAGACCGCCGCCGTGTAACCGGCCGGGCCGGAGCCGATGATGATCAGGTTGCGGACCTCGTCCACTGCCGTCTCCCGAGTTGTGTGTTCGGCGTCGGCGCGCGCACCGATGCTGATCCGAGTGCCGACGCCTGGGGGGGTGCCGGCAGCTGACTTCCAGAACGTCATCGTACGAAGCGGGGATTCCCGAACCGGGCAACCGGTGGGTCAGGTCACGTGGACGCTCATCGTGCTGCGGATTCACCCTACCCGCGCCGAATACCGGCTGTCCGAGCCGGACCCGGGTACGCCGCACTCGGCGCCGCTCACCCAGGCCCAGCGCGATCCGTTCGCGTCGGTGAACCGGATGACGAGCGCCTGCTCGCCCTGGAACCGCGCGTAGTCGATCATTTCGACGGCGAGTGGACCCGAGCCGTGCTCCGCCGCCACAGACGACAGGCACGTGCTCAGCGCGGCCTCGCCGGTCAGCCGGGCGAGCTGGTCCGACCCGTTGGAGGCGGGCCGCCGGTCTCCTCCGGCGTCCGCTCCGGGCTGCTCACCGGGGCCACTGCCGCTCGATCCCAGCAACGGGGACGACGGGCTCGGCGTGCCGTCGAGGGTCTGCGGGGTGTAGTCGACACCGCTGTGCAGGGCCGGCGTGGAAGTCCGGACCGTCCCGCCGGCGGCGATGCCGTCGCGCGCGTTGACCGGACGCTCCATGGCACCACTGTCCGCGGTGTTGGTCGACAGGTGACTGAGCCCCAGACCGACCGCGACGACGGCGGCCGCGGCCGCGGCCACCGGGGCGGCGTTACGGACCCAGCGACGCCGTCGACGACCCGGGCCGGTGGGGCCGCGCCCCGACTCGGCGGGGAACGAGCTGGTGGGCCGACGTCCACCCTGCGCCGGCACGGTCACCGGTGTGGTGTCGGCCGGTGGGGTGTCGGCCGGTGGGGTGTCCGCCGCCACCAGCGCGGCGGCGATTCGTTCGGCGACGGCGGACGGCAGCTCCGGCGCGGGCTCGGCCCACCGGGTCAGGTCGCTGCGGACCTGCGTCACCGCGGATGCCAGCAGCGCGTACGCCTCGGTCCAGGCCGGGTCCGCGGCGACCAGCCGGGCGACCTGGGCCTGCTGCGGTGTGCCGTCCAACGCTCCGCCGAGGTAGTCAGCGAGCAGGTCGGCGTCGACCTCCCTGAACTCCTCGGCCGTCACGTCTCCTCCTGATTGGCGTCCTGCCGGATGAGAACCGACCCCGATCCGACGCCCTCGGCCGGGCGTGGGTTCCCCGTCGTGACGTCGGGCACGTCCGGTTCGACCGGTCCGGGGCGCGGCGGCGCCGGGCGGAGGTGTCCGAGCAGCACCGCCAACCGGGCCCGGCCCCGGGCGCACCGGCTCTTCACCGTCCCCTCGGCGACTCCGAGGATGCGGGCCACCTCGGCCACCGGGTAGCCCTGCACATCCACCAGTACCAGGGCGGCCCGCTGCTCGACCGGGAGCGCGGCGAGCGCCGCGCGGACGACGAGCGCGGTGTCGTGGTCCTGCACGGGCGCGGCCGGCTCGACGCCGCCGGTGCCCGACCCGTCGGTCCGGTTGCCGTCGGGCAGCGGCACCGTGGGGTGCGCCTGCCGGCGTCGGATGCGGTCCAGGCAGGCGTTCACCACGATCCGGTGCAGCCACGTGGTGACGGCGGAGTCACCACGGAAGCGGGCCGCCGCACGGTGTGCCGACAGCAGGGCGTCCTGGAGTGCGTCGGCGGCCTCCTCGCGGTCGCCGAGCGTCCGGAGAGCCACTGCCCAGAGCCGATCGCGGTGCCGGTGGAACAGGGCCGCGAAGGCGTCCCGGTCGCCGGCGACGTGGGCGCGCAGCAGCTCCAGATCCGTTGCCGCGTCGCGCCCGTCCATCACCGCGTCCGGCTGATGCGGTGCCCGGGGCGTGCCGTGCGGCTCACGAACCCTGGACCGTGATCTCCTGCACTCCCAGCTTGAAGCCGCCGTCGTCGCCGTTGGGCGGCAACTCGGTGAACCAGAGCAGCAGGTACCGGTACTTCTGGTCGGCGTCGAACCCGTTGAAGGTCATCGTGGTGCCGTCGTGCTCCTTGAGGACACCGATCTCCGTCTTGTAGTTCGACACCATCGACTTGTCGCCGTTGGAGGTCGACGGGTAGGTCGTCGTGCCGGCGAGCAGCTTCGCGGTGGCGCCTCGCCCGGAGAGCACAGCCTGCAGCGACTTCACCGTGTGCGGCGAACCCAGGTCGAGCCAGACACCCATGCCGGTCTTGAGGTTGCCGTACGTGGCGTTCGGGTAGCGGTCGGTCTCCCAACCCTTGTCGTTGTCGCCATCGGTCATCTTCTTGGCGCCGTCGAGCTCGTCCCGCGGGGCGCTGTCCGGGTCGATGATCCGGATGTCCTGCACCTTAAGATTGCGCACCGTGACGGCGGCCGGGGTGGCCTCGCCGGCCGGAGCGCTGGCACTCGGCGTCGCCCCGGCGGTCTCCTGCGGGTCCTTGTCGTCGCCGCCGAGCGCGCTGATGCCGATGAGCAGGCCGACCAGCGCGACCGCAAGCAGACCGGCGATGCCGATGGCGACCTTGCGACCGCCCGCGGCGGCCAGCGGGGACGGCTCTTCCCCGGTCTCGGCGGTGAACCGCAGCGGTCCGCCGTTGTCGAGGTAGTGCTCCTCCTCGGCCGGCACGTCCAGCCGGGCCAACTCGGCCGCCAGCACGTCGGACGACGGCGGCGCGATGTCGGCGTCGAGCAGGTCCATCGTCAGGTCGTCCAGGTACGCGGGCACACCGGCCCGCACCTGGCGGGGCGCCGCGAGAGCGCTTGCGGCGTCCCGGACGGCGTCCGGGATGGCGGCCCGCCCGTGACCGGCGGTGGCCCCGCGCAGCGGCGCCTCGGCGTGCGGCCAGTGACCGGTCAGCGCGAAGTAGAGGACGCCGCCGACCGCCCGGATGTCGCTCTCCTGGCTGTCGTCGCCGTCGGTGCGGGCGTCGGCCAGGACCACGCGGCCATCGTCGCTGATCATGACGGTGCCGGGGTGGACGTTGCCGTGCACCATACCGGTGGCGTGCACTGCGGCCAGCGCACTGGCGACGGCGTTGCCGACAGCGGTGGCGCGAGCCGGGTCCAGCGGGCCGTCGGCGGCCAGATCGCGCAGCGACTGCCCGTCCACCCACTCGCGGACCACGTACGCCCGCTCGGCCTCGTCGATGGCGTCGTACACGCCGACGAGGTTGGGGTGGATGACCCGGCTGGCCGCGACGGCCGCCTGAAGCATCTCGGTGGCGGAGTCGCCACCCGGGTAGCGCAGCACCACCGCGACAGGGCGGCGCAGGATGACGTCGACCCCACGCCAGACCAGCCGACCCGCGCTGTCGTTGTTGATGTGCTCGACCAGCTCGTAACGCTCGGCGAGGATCTCACCGGCCGTGGGAGCACCGAAGGTCATGATCGGAGGAGCGCTCTCGTCCGCCTCCTGACCCTCGCCGACCTGGGTCACCCGTCCTCCCTCGGTGATCGTGTCGATCGATGGACCCGTACTGCTGGGCATGTGGCTTCCCGCTCTGCCGTTGAAGGAACCGGCCAACCGGTGTCGGCGCCTGCCGTACCCGTCGAGAGCGACCTTACCCGGGTTGCCCGTCTCCCCGACATGTCATCTTCTTGCCGTACCCGCCGGGGTGCCGGGGATCGGGGAAGTCGTCCGGTTACGACCGTTGTCAGCCACGTTGCTGGCACATGTACTAGCTAATCTACGGCTTCACCGCAAGTGACCGACGTCGGGGCCGGGCCGGGCGTGCCGCCCTCGTCCACCAGCCGGTTTCCCGCCGATCGGACGCCTACGCTCAGCCGTACGGCTGGTTATCCACAGGCCGATCCGGCGGCTGACCGGTGAATCGCGGAGTTATCCACAGGGACATCCCCAGGCTGGTGATCCATGGTCACGTTCCGTGTGGCGGTGCCGGGTGGTGTCGGAGGCTCGCCGTCAACGACCGAGACGACGACGGACCATGCCGACAACCTCGGTGATCTCACCGATCCGCAGCGCCATGGCGAGCCCGAGGTAGGTCCCACCGATCACGGCGCCACCGATCACGAGCTGGACGATCGCCTCCAGGCGGCTCGGCGTGTCGTCACCGGGCAACAGCTTGATCACCAGGAGACCGACGAGCGCCGAGCCGAGCGCCGCCACCGCGACCCGCCCACCAGTCCGCATGATTCCGCCGAGGCCGATCCGGCCGACGCGCGGCCGGAGCAGCCACGCGGAGCCGATCGCGGCAGCCAGGTAGGAGACCGCATTGCCGATCATCATGCCGGCTCCGGCGAAGCTCGCCGAGAAGGCCACGAAGAGCACAACCTGTACGCCGATCCGGAGCGCCACCACCGGGATGTTGATCAGTGCCGGGGTGCGGGTGTCCGGCAGGGCGTAGAAGGCGAAGGTGAAGAGCTGGCTCACCGCGAACGGAACCAGCGCCAGCGCGGCGGCGAGCAGGACGACGGACGTGGCGGTGGCATTGTCCTCGTTGAACGCGCCGAACCGGAACAGCGTGAACGCGATGGGGGTGGCGAGGACGGCGTAGCAGACCGCGATCGGCGCGAGCACCGCCGTGACCGTGCGAGTGCCCCGCGACAGGTCGGCGGCGACGTCGGCGTACCGGCCGTCGGCGGCGGCGGTGCTCATCCGGGGCATCAGCGCGGTGATGATCGAGACGGCGATGATGCCGTGTGCGGTCATCAGCAGCAGGAAGACGTTGTTGTAGATCAGGGGACCGGCGGCGTTCTCCTTACCGGCCCGGTTCAGCAGGTTGAACAGCACGATGAGGCCGACCTGGCTCACCGCGACGTAGCAGATCATCCAGGCCCCGAGCCGGCCCAGCTCGCGCAGACCGAGCGCGCGGAAGTCGAAGCGGGCCTTCCAGCGGAAGCCGACCTTACGCAACGCCGGCAGCAGGCCCGCCGCCTGGACGGCGACACCGAGTAGGGTGCCACCGCCGATCAGGAGGATCCGTCCGGTCGTCATCTCCTCGGGACGAACGATCTCCGCACCGAAGATCGCGATGTAGAGACCTGCCGTGCCGATCACCACGAGGTTGTTCAGGATCGGCGCCCACATCGGGGCGGCGAAGTGGCCCCGCGTGTTGAGCACCGCGCTGATCAGCGCGCTCAGCCCGGAGAAGAAGATCATCGGCAGCATGAGGCGGGCCAGCCCGGTGACCAACTGCGAATAGTCGCCGTTCGACGGGCCGCTGCCGTAGAGCCAGGTGAGCGTCGAGGCGAAGGCGACCGCCAGCAGCGCCGCGACGCCGAGGGCGAGCACCGCCAGGGTGAGTAGTCGCTGGGCGTACGCCTGGCCGCCGTCGACGTCGACCTTGCGACGGCGTACCAGCACCGGGATCAGCACGCTGGTGAGCACCCCGCCGAGCAGGAACTCGTAGACCATGCCGGGCAGGATCTGCGCGGTGGTGTACGCGTCACCGACCAGCGCGCCACCGAGCGCCGCGGCGATGACGAGGTTGCGCAGGAAGCCCGTACCCCGGCTGACCAGGCTCCCGATCGCCATCACCGCGCTGTTGGCCGCCGCGCTCGCCTCGCCAACCTGCTCCTGCGGCGGAGCGGTCGACTCCATGGCCGGCTGGTTCAGCGGCTCCGCGGAGATGAAGGTGGCGCCGTCGGAGGGGCGGATGTTGGCTCCCGCACCACCGTCCTGCGCGGCGTTCGCGCTGCGGTAGAGCCCGCCGCTCATCTCCAGCCTCCCAGGGGTACGTCGAGCCGGGCACCGACCCGCACGTCACAGACCTTAGTCAACCCGCACCCGTTACCCGCGCCCGGCGGATCGGATCACACCTCGGCCCGATAGGCTGGCGATCCCATGTCCGAAGCCTCCGCTCCCCACGCCGCCGACCGCCGCGACCTCACCGCCGCGCAGCGCAACGCCGTCGCCGAACTGCTCCGGGTCTCCCCGGTCGCCGACGAGCTGGGCCGCCGTTTCGTCCGTGCCGGCCACGAGCTGCACCTGGTGGGCGGTTCGGTACGTGACGCGCTGCTCGGCCGACTCGGCGACGACCTCGACTTCTGCACCGACGCCCACCCCGACGAGACGCTGCGGATCATCAAGGGCTGGGCCGAGTCGATCTGGGAGACCGGCCGTGAGTTCGGCACCATCGGGCTCCAGCGCGACGGCCTCCGGCTGGAGGTCACCACCTTCCGCGCGGAGTCGTACGACCAGGTCAGCCGCAACCCGGAGGTGGTGTACGGCACCAGCCTCGACGAGGACCTGAAGCGGCGCGACTTCACCATCAACGCGATGGCGGTCAGCCTGCCGGACCACCGCTTCACCGATCCGCACGGCGGGCTGGACGACCTCGCGGCCAAGGTCATCCGTACTCCCAGCACCCCTCGGGAGTCCTTCGGCGACGACCCGCTGCGCATGCTGCGGGCCGCCCGGTTCGCCGCCCAACTGCGCTTCGCCGTGCACCCGGACGTGCACGTCGCGATGACCGAAATGGCCGCCGACCTGGACCGGATCACCGCCGAGCGGATCCGTGACGAGTTCACCAAGCTGCTCTGCGGCGCGGACCCGATCACCGGGCTGCGTCTGCTGGTCGACACCGGTCTGGCCGAACGGTTCCTGCCGGAGCTGACCGGGCTGAAGCTGGAGATCGACGAGCACGCCCAGCACAAGGACGTCTACGAGCACACGCTGACGGTCGTCGAGAACGCGGTCTCCTACGAGGAGGAGGGCTGCGACTTCGTCCTGCGGATGGCCGCCCTCATGCACGACGTGGGCAAGCCGGCGACGAAGGCCGTCGGGTCCGACAGTCGGGTCAGCTTCCACCACCACGAGGTGGTCGGCGCCCGGCTGACCAAGGCCCGGATGAAGGCGATGCGGTACCCCAAGGAGATCACCGCGAAGGTGACCGCGCTGGTCGCGCTGCACCTGCGCTTCTACGGGTACGGACGGGGCGAGTGGACCGACTCGGCGGTGCGCCGTTACGTCGCCGACGCCGGTGACCTGCTGCCCCGGCTGCACAAGCTGACCCGCTCGGACTGCACGACCCGCAACCGTCGTAAGGCGGCCCAGCTCGCCGCCGACTACGACGCGCTGGAGGAGCGGATCGCCCGGATCGCCGCCGATGAGGATCTGGCCCGGGTACGCCCCGACCTGGACGGCAACGCGATCATGGAGCTGCTCGGCGTACCTCCGGGGCCGATCGTCGGGCGGGCCTGGAAGCACCTCAAGGAACAGCGCCTGGAGCACGGCCCCCTGGACCGCGACGCCGCCGAGGCGGAGTTGCTGCGCTGGGCCCGCGCCGAGGGCCTGATCGGCTAGCTCGATCAGACCGTCCCGGCCTTGATCGGCTCGCTTTTAGGGAAATCGGGGTGTCCTGGCGACCGGGACACCCCGCTTTCCAGGAACCCGAGTGCATCTGACGGGCGCCGCCCCCGAACCGGGAGCGGCGCCCATCGGCGTACGGCGTCAGCGGGTCTCGACGGCGATCCCGTCCACTGCCGCACCCTTGCCGGTCGGGGTGCCGTTGCCGCCGGGCGTCGATGCCGAGCCGAGGCGGGCCAGCAGGCCGGCCAGGTCGATGCCGGTGAGGTCGCTGCCGAGCTGCAGACCCTGCGCCACGTTGCCGGCCACCGACTTCGTCAGCGACGACGCGCCCTCGGTGGAGATGACCGTCAGCTTGTCGATCGCACCGATCGGAGCGCTGGCCGCCTCGACGACCTGCGGCAGGACCTTGACCAGCAGGTCCAGCACCGCGGCCTCGCCATACGCGGCGAACGCCTCGGCCTTGCGCGCCATCGCGTCGGCCTCGGCCCGACCCCTGGCCAGGATGGCCGCCGCCTCGGCCTGACCCTCGCGCTCGACGGCCTCGGCGATCGCGGAGCGCCGCCGCTGCTCGGCCTCACCCTCCTTGGCGCCCTCGATCGCGTTCGCCTCGGCGAGGGCCGCCCGTCGGGCCCGCTCGCCCTCACCGGTGAGCCGCGCCTGCTCGGCGGAAGCCTGCGCGGCGGCGATGACCGCCTGGCGCTGCGCGTCCGCGCTGAGCACCGCCGCGTTGCGGGCCGCCTCGGCCTCCTGCTCCACCTTGTACCGGGCGGCGTCGGCCGGCTTGCGCACCTCGGTGTCCAGTTGGCGCTGCTTCAGCTCGGCGTTGCGCTCGGCTACCTTCTGCTGCTCGGAGAGGATGGCCTGGTCCCGTTCCGCCTGGGCGAGCGGCCCGGCCGCAGCCGACTTGGCCTTCGCCGCGTCGATCTCCGCCTGAATGCCGGCCTGCTTGAGGGCCAGGTTGCGGTTCGCCTCGGCGATGGCCTCCTCGGCGAGCAGCCGCTCCTGCTCGGCCTGCTGCCGGGCCCGCGCCTCGGCGATGGCCGCGTCCTTGAGCACCCGGGCGGCCTCGGGCCGGCCCAGGTCCTGCAGGTAGGAGCCCTCGGCGAGGATGTCCTGGAGTTGGAAGGTGTCGAGCACCAGGCCCTGGTTGGTCATCGAGTGCTCGGCCTCCTCGGCCACGGCGCTGGCGAACGCCGCCCGGTCCCGGATGACCTCCTCGACGGTGAGCCGACCGACGATCGAACGCAGCGCGCCGGCCAGTACCTCCCGGGTGAAGTTGTCGATCTCGTCCTGCTGGTGCAGGAACCGCTGGGCGGCCGCCCGGATCGCGTCCTCGGTGCCGCCGACCTTGACGATCGCCACGCCGTGCAGGTCGGCACGGATGCCCTGCTTGCTGACCGCGCCCCGGATGCCGACGTCGATCCGCCGGCTGGACAGGTCGAGCGACTGGAGCTTCTGCACCACCGGGAGCACGAAGACCGAGGCCCCGAGCACCACCTTCTGCCCGGAGGTGTCGGTCGATCGGCCGCCGTCGGCGGTGTGCGTGGTACGTCCCTTGCGACCCGTGACGATGAACGCCTCATTCGGCCCGGCCACCTTGATCCGGGACAGCACGAACATCACCAGGACGAGCGCGAGGACGACCGCGCCCACGACAGCTATCAACAGGGGCATGAAGGGGGGTCCTGTCTACGAGAAGGAATCAGTAGGTCTCGACGTGCACGCTGGTCTCACTCAGCGCCTGCACGACGAAGACCTGCGCGCCGATCGGGATCGGTTGGTCGGCGCGGGCGTTGAGCTTGACCGGCTGGCCGGCGACGCGTACCCGCACCTCGCCGTACCCGTCGAGGGGCACCGGCGTGACGACCAGGCCGAGCGCGCCGACCAGGTCGTCGCGGGTGGGGGTGGCGTCGGTGCGCATGTTGCGCGCCGCCCGACTGAAGCGCGACGCCAGCCACGCGGTGGGCACGGCCGCGAGCACACCGCCGGCCGCCGCGCCCGCGATCATCCCGGGGGTACGCGCACCCAGCAACTCGTTCACGATCGCTCCGCCGAAGCCGAACGCTCCGGCGAAGCCGGCGACCGTCTCGGTGGAGATCGGTCCGTCCACGTCCGGGTGTCCGAAGTGGAGCAGCCCGCTACCGAGCAGGGCGAGCGCCAGTACCGCGACGCCGGCCCCACCGATGATCAGAAAGATGAGCGTCCCCGTGGCCACGACCTGCACGGTATCGATGCCGCGCAACGCCGATGAAGGGCCGAACGGCTCAACGAGGCGCCACGTTGATCTCCAACTCGGACAGCTGTGCGGGCAGCGGTTGGCGGACGAGTTCGCGCCCTGTGGTGTCGGCGAGCACGAAGTCACCCTTGTACGGTTCGCGGTAGAGCAGCAGGTCGTCATCGACCCAGGCGGCGTCGGCGCTCGGCAACGGATTGACCACCCGTCCGCTGGCCGCCTCCACCAGCAACGGTTCCTGCTGGCCCTGCACGACGACCAGGCGGCCGTCCGACGACCAGGCCCACGGCCCGGCGGGATCGCCGGGTAGCGGCTCCGACCGGGTCGGTCGTCCGTCGTCGGCGGAGAACATCTGCACGCCACTTCGAGGGTGCCGGACCGACTCGGACCGTGGCCTGCCCTGGGCGGTCTGTGGCAGTGCCACCTCCCGGCCGTTCCGGGTCCAGACGAAGGAGCACTGGTCGGTGCAGAGGTAATCCTTCCGGGACACCTGGTGGGTACGCTTCGTGCCGTCCCGCTCCACCACGACGAAGCCGAAGTGGTCCAGCGCAGTGGTGGTGAACAGCAGGCGACGACCATCCGGTGACCAGGTCGGGCGGCTCAGCGCGCGGCCTACCTCGTGCCAGCGGCTCTTTCCCGTGGCCATGTCGACGAGACCGACCTCGCGTGGACGGTCTTCCTCGATGACCGCCACCAGAGACCCGGTAGGTGCGGGAAAGATGGCGTCGTAGCGGTCGGTGGGCACGTAGCGGCCCCGGCTCCGGTCCAGCAGGAATCCGCTGCCCGACCCGCCGGCGAACTGTGCCCGGGTCACCACCCAGTTACCGGGCAGCACCAGCGGCGCGGCGGCCCAGTTCGCTCCCGGGGTGGGCCGGACCGACGGTGACGAGGTGATCGAGGGTGACGGGGTCACGGTCGGGGGCGGCGTCGCCGGGGTCGGGGCCGGCCGGGGTCGGAGCAGCACGAATGGCACAGCCGTCGCGACGATCGCGACCATTGCGGCCGCGCTGACGATCAGTCGTCGCTGACGGCGCAGCCGGCGACCCCGGCCGAGCGCCTGGACGGCGAGGCCCGGAGCGGGTGCGGCGCCGTTGGCGAGGTCGCGTACGGCCCGGCGGAGCATCTCGTCCAGATGCGTGGTCATCGCGTCACCCCCGGGCGGTCGGTCAGCTCGTCCAACCCCGGCACCAGGCGTCGGAGCCGTGCCAGCGCCCGGGAGCTCTGGCTGGCGACCGTGCCGGCCCGGCACCCGAGGAGTGACGCGGTCTGCTCGACGCTCAGGTCCTCCAGGTAGCGCAGCGTCAGCACGGCCCGTTGCCGTGGCGGCAGCGCCCGCAGAGCCTCCAGCAGCAGCAGGCGCAGATCAGTCTCGCGGCCGTCGTCGCCGGCCGCCGCCAGCTCCGGCACCTGGGCCACGGGCACCTCACTGCGCCGCGCTCGTCGTCGCCAGCCGGACACCTGGTCGTGGTAGAGGATGCGTTTGACGTACGGCTCGGCGTCGCCCCTGATCCGCGGCCAGCGGGCGTACGCCTTCGCCAGCGCGTTCTGCAGCAGGTCCTCCGCCGCGTGCTGGTTCCCGGCCAGCGCGTACGCGACGCGCAGCAGGGCGGCGCCCCGCTCCTCAACGAACGTGGTGAACTCCCCGTCGACATCCGCCACCGCCCACCTCCGTAGTTCAGACGCTGAGCGGCAGCGGAACTTTGCCTCGTCGCGAGGGACAATGGGTTTGTGCGCTGGATTGTGCTCGACTCGCCGATCGGGGAATTCTCCGTGGCCACCGACGACACGAGCGTGTGCGGAGCCCACTTCGGTCGGGTGGACACGGCCGTCGAGGAGCCGGGCGATCCGCTGTCCCGGCAGGTCGTGGCCGAGCTGCGGGCGTACTTCGAGGGCGCGTTGACCGCGTTCACGGTTCCCGTGTCGGCCCCGCGCGGCTCCGAGTTCGAGCGGGCGGTGTGGCGGGAGATGACCCGGATTCCGTACGGCGAGACGCTGACGTACGGCGAGGTGGCGCGGCTGGTCGGCGATCCCGGGGCGGCACGGGCGGTGGGGGTGGCCTGCAACCGCAACCCGATCCCGGTGATCGTGCCGTGTCACCGGATCGTCGGCGCGGGCGGCAAGCTGGTCGGTTTCGGCGGCGGCCTGCCGCGCAAGGTCAGGTTGCTGGAGCTGGAGGCGGGCGTGGCTCTGCGGCAGGCCTGGTCCTGACTCGTTGATCGTTGGCTGCTGAGCGACTCGGCACGCCGAACAGGGTGCTGCTGGGCTGCCACCGATCTCCGCACCGGCAGTGCCCGAACGCGGCGAGGGCCGGGTCCTGTCGGACCCGGCCCTCGGCCGTGCTGGTGGTTCAGCGGGTCAGCGCTCGACCTCGCCGGCGATGAACTCCTCCACGGCCTGGTGGGCGTCGTGGTCGGCGTACTGCACCGGCGGGGACTTCATGAAGTACGACGAGGCCGACAGGATCGGGCCGCCGATCTTGCGGTCCAGCGCGATCTTCGCGGCCCGGACGGCGTCGATGATGACACCGGCCGAGTTCGGCGAGTCCCACACCTCGAGCTTGAGCTCAGCGTTGAGCGGGGTGTCGCCGAAGGAGCGACCCTCGAGGCGGATGTACGCCCACTTGCGGTCGTCCAGCCACGGCACGTGGTCCGACGGGCCGATGTGCACGTCGCTCTTGCTCATCTCGTGCGGGATCTGCGAGGTGACCGACTGGGTCTTCGAGATCTTCTTCGAGACCAGCCGCTTGCGCTCCAGCATGTTCATGAAGTCCATGTTGCCGCCGAAGTTGAGCTGGTACGTGCGCAGCAGCTCGACGCCGCGGTCCTCGAAGAGCTTCGCGAGGGCGCGGTGCACGATGGTGGCGCCGACCTGGCTCTTGATGTCGTCGCCGACGATCGGCAGGCCCGCGTCGGTGAACTTCTGCGCCCACTCGGGGTCGGAGGCGATGAAGACCGGCAGGGCGTTGACGAACGCGCAACCGGCGTCGATCGCGGCCTGGGCGTAGAACTTGGCGGCCTGCTCGGAGCCGACCGGCAGGTAGCAGACGACGACGTCGACCTGCGCGTCGCGCAGCGCCTGCGCCACGTCGACCGGCGTGGCGTCGGACTCCTCGACGATCTCGCGGTAGTACTGGCCGAGACCGTCGAAGGTCGGGCCGCGCTGGACGCTGACGCCGGTCGGCGGCACGTCGCAGAGCTTGATGGTGTTGTTCTCGCTGGCGACGATCGCCTCCGCGAGGTCCATGCCCACCTTCTTGGCGTCCACGTCGAACGCCGCGACGAACTCCACGGAGTTGACGTGGTAGTCGCCGAAGGCGACGTGCATGAGACCCGGGACGCGGTCGTTCGGGTTGGCGTTCCGGTAGTACTCGACGCCCTGAACCAGGGACGAGGCGCAGTTACCCACACCGACGATGGCGACGCGGACGGAGCCCATAGCGTCTGCCTCCTTCTTTTCTGTCACGGCCGCTCATTCCTGGTCTCTCCAGGCGGAGGCGGGCTGTTGTCTTCTCGTCGGCCGCCGGCTGTCCCGATGTTCGGGACCGTCGGGGCTCGGCCGGAGCGCTCGTTGGCGATGAGCTCCTCCAGCCAGCGGACCTCACGCTCACAGGCATCAAGACCGTGGCGCTGCAGTTCCAAGGTGTAAGCGTCGAGGCGCTCGGCCGCCCGGCCCAGCACGTCGCGAAGGCCTTCACGACGTTCCTCGATCTTGCGGCGGCGACCCTCCAGAATGCGCAGGCGGGTCGCCTGGTCGGTCCGGGCGAAGAACGCGAAGTGCACACCGAAACCCGTGTCGTCGTACGTCTCGGGCCCGGCCTGTGCGATGAGCTGGGCGAAGCGTTCCTTGCCCTCCGCAGTGATTTTGTAGACCACCCGACCTCGTCGGCTGGTCAGCGCGGGAACCTCCTCGGCGGTGGCGGGTGTCTCGGCGGCTTCGGTGATCCAACCCGCCGCCTGCAACCTGCGCAGGGTCGGGTAGAGCGAGCCGTAGCTGATCGCCGCCCGGATCGCGCCGAGTTTGGCGGTCAACTCCTTGCGCAGCTCATAGCCGTGCATCGGAGACTCCTGCAGGAGGCCGAGGATGGCGAATTCGAGCACGGGCCACCCTCCCTTTACCCTCCGGCGCGGAGCGGTAACCGCCGCGATGTATCGGACCGATACATCGCACGTTAGCCGCTGCTGCCGGCCAAGGCAAACCCCCATTCCGGGATGCTGCCGTCACGCATCGTGACCGTGGTCGCCCCGTCGAGCCGGACCGCGTACCCTTCACCGCATGCGTACGCAGCGCCAGGTCGTCGACTACTCGCTTCAGAAGCGAGCAGTGCTGCGTGAGCTGATGGCCAGCCGCATCGGTACGTACGACGTGTGTGACGCGTCGCCGTACCTGAAGAACGCTGCACGGTTCCACGGCGAGTCGACCGACCTGCGCTGCCCCATCTGTCGCAGCGAGAATCTGACCCTGGTCCACTACATTTACGGGGACGAACTCAAGCAGTCCGCCGGACAGGCCCGGACGCTCGCCGAGCTGCCCGTACTGGCGATGACGCTACGTGAGTTCCAGGTCTTCGTGGTGGAGGTGTGCCTCGGCTGTGACTGGAACCATCTCGTCGAGCAGTACCTGCTCGGTCGGGACGGTCTCACCGGCGACGGCGACGGTGTTGGCGCTGACGGGCAGGACGCCGCGGCCACCGAAGGCGTGGGTCGGCGGAGGCGAGAGGCGCAACGGTGATCTCAGCGGGTTGGACCGGCTCCGGGGCTGGGCACATGACCCGGGACGGCCGATCACTCGTTGGTCCGATTAGCCCGATTAATTCGGCAATGACCCTGGCGAACCGGCACCCTCGTGCCGGCGGTCCGGGTGAAGCAACTCACGGCAACCCGGTGGCGGCGCTGTCGCGCCCCACCGCGACCGGCAGGGTGTGAAGAATGAACTCGTACGGCGATCCCAGCTCCGCGCGCGGTCGGGCCCAGTACCCGGGCCCGGGCGGTGACCCCGGACCGGGCGCGGACGACGCGTACCGCAGACCCGGCGGTGACTCCCACGCGGGCGGTTGGCCCTCCCCGGAGCCCGCGGCACCCCCCGGTCGGGCCTCGGTGACATCGAGAGCCGCCGGCGGCCGCGCGTCGGTCGGTGGCTCGGCCTCCGTGCCGCCCCCCGGCGCTGCCGCCGGATCCGCGTCCGTGGGCCCGGCCACGCCCGGCCGCAGCGGTCGGGCCTCGGTGCCCGTGTCCCCGGCACCCGGAGCGGCCGCGGGTCGCGCCGGCGCCGGACGGGCCTCCGTTCCGGTGTCACCTGCGCCGGGAGCGCCCGCCGGTCGGGCCCGGGTGGGCACCGCCGCCGTCGGCGCCGCCTCGGCGGGCCGGGCCAGTGTCGGCTCCGCGTCGGTGGGCGGCCGTGCCGCGGTCGCCCGGGCGAGTGTCTCGCCGGTCTCCGGCGGGCCGGGTGGTCCCGGCGGTCCGAACGGCCCGGGCGGACCGAACGGGCCCGGTCGCGGTGGCCGGGGCGGTCGCGGCGCGGGTGACCCGGCTGCGGCGGCGCGGGCCAAGAAGCGCAAGCGGATGAACCTGCTGATCGCCGGGTTCGCCGTCTTCATCATGCTCGCCGGCGCCGGCGTGGTCGGGTTCACCTACTACTCGACGAACGTGGTCATGCCCGAGGAACTGCCGCTGCCGCTGTCCACCACGGTGTACGCCAAGGACGGCAAGACCACCCTGGCCAGGCTGGGCAGCGAGAACCGTACCTTCGTCACCATCAACCAGATTCCGGAGCACGTGCAGCACGCGGTGGCGGCGGCCGAGGACCGGAACTTCTACCGGCACTCGGGCGTCGACTACAAGGGCATCGTTCGTGCCGCGTGGAACAACGTCTCCAACGGTGACAAGCAGGGCGCGTCGACGATCACCCAGCAGTACGCCCGCAACGCGTTCGAGAACCTCAAGGACGACACGTACGGCCGCAAGGTCAAGGAGGCCATCCTCGCCTCCAAGCTGAACGACGCGTACAGCAAGCCAGAGATCATGCAGCACTACCTCAACGTTATCTACTTCGGACGCGGGGCGTACGGCATCGAGGCGGCGGCGCAGACGTACTTCGGTAAGTCCGCGATCAAGCTCACCCCTGCCGAGGGCGCCGTCCTGGCGGCGGTCATCAAGCAGCCGGTGGCGACCGACACCCACAAGGGCTTCGACCCGGCGGTCAACCCGACAGACGCGAAGACCCGGTGGGACTACGTGATCGAGGGGATGAAGAAGGAGGGGTGGCTGGACCCCGCCGCTCCGATCGCGTACCCGAAGGTGCTGCCGCCGAAGAAGGGTGGCAACGGCTTCGGCGTCGACAGCCCTCGGGGCAACGTCATCAACTACGTCCGTCAGGAGATGGACGCGATGGGCCTCTGCTCCGACAGCGGTGCGGAGGGCAAGACGAGCTGTGTCGACGCGCTGCGGGACGGTGGCTACCGGATCACCACGACCATCGACCCGAAGCTCCAGACGGCCGCCGAGAACGTCGCCATGCAGTCGAAGAAGGGCTCGGAGCTCAACGACCAGCCCAAGAACCTGATGGCGGCCGTTGTCTCGATCGACCCGAAGAAGGGCCGCGTGCTCGCCTACTACGGCGGTGACAGTGGCGCCGACTTCGACTACGCCGGCAAGAACACCGACAAGAACGGCGACCTGACCGGTGGTCACGCGCCGGGCTCGTCGATGAAGGTCTACACCCTGGCCGCCGCGATCGAGGCCGGTATCTCGGTGAAGTCGCACTGGGACCCCACGCCGTACAAGCCCGAGGGTTCCAAGGTCGCCATCGGTAACGCCGGCCGGACCAACCTGAAGTGCGGCAAGTACTGCACGCTCGAAGAGTCGACGATCCAGTCGTACAACGTGCCGTTCTACTGGGTCACCAAGGAGGTCGGCGCCGAGAAGGTGGTCGACATGGCCCACAAGGCCGGCGTGACCACCATGTGGGGAGTCGACCCGCCGCAGGCGTTCGACCTGTCGAAGAAGGGGCCGAATCCGTTCGACAACTACACCGGTTTCGGCAAGTACCCGCTCACCGTGTTCGACCACGCGAACGCGATGGCGACGTTCGCCAACGACGGCAAGTACATCAAGGCGCACTTCGTCATCAAGGTGGAGCAGCAGGACAAGGACACCGGTAAGTGGAAGGTCGTCGGCAGCGAGCGCATCAAGCCCGAGCAGCGGATCGACAAGAAGGTCACCGACGAGGTCACCGCGGTCCTGAAGCAGATTCCCGCTCCCAACAAGCTGTCGTTGGATGACGGCCGCCAGGCCGCCGCGAAGACGGGCACCTGGGAGTACAACAGCGAGGACAACGCGCACGCCTGGACGGTCGGCTACACGCCGCAGATCGCCACCGCCGTCTGGGTGGGCAGCCGGGATATCAAGAAGCCCCAGATCCGCCTCGCGAGCGGTAAGCCCATCGGCGGTTCGACCCTCCCCGGCCCGATCTGGGAGAAGTACATGAACACCGCCCTCAAGGGTCAGGAGAAGATTCCCCTGCCCACCGTCACCGGTGAGGGCGACATCACCAAGGGCAACGGCAAGGAGCCGGCCGCGCCACCGCCGGTGCCCGGTCAGCCGGGTCAGCCAGGGCAGCCGTGTGACCCCTTGACCAACCCGTTCTGCCCGCGCAACGACGGCAACCCCGGGGGCAACAATCCGGGTGGGCCGGGCGGTCCCGGTGGGCCCGGTGGCCCGAACGGTTAACCGCCACCCGACCTGCCACTGACCACCCTGGAACAAGAGCCACAGCGCACACGCCGCCGCCGGCCGGACGACCTGTCCGGCCGGCGGTTGCCGTAGCGGTACGGGCCACTCGTCGCTTGTCGACCGCCCGGGTTGTGACCACGGCGGGCAGACGAGTACATGACGCACCGCTGCGAGTACGGCAGGATGCCTCTCTATGAGCACCCAGTCGACGCCCGGCATCGACGACGCCGGAACCACCGACCACCCGTCCCGTTCCGACGGGTTCGTCCGCGGCCTCTCCGGCGCCATCGGCGGGCCGCTGGGCGACCACGCGACGGCACTGGACCGGCCGGCCGGGCAGGAACGCCGATTCTGGACCGCCGTCCGGATCGTCCTGGCGCTGGTCTGCCTCACGCTCGCGTTGCACTGGGTGCAGAAATCCCCGTGTCAGGACGGCGCCTGGCAGAACAACGTCCAGTACAACCGGTTCTGCTACACCGACGTCCTCGCCCTCTACTACGCTGAGGGCCTCAACGAGGGCAAGGTGCCCTACCGGGATCACCCGGTGGAGTACCCGGTGCTCACCGGCTACTTCATGGGTGCCCTCGGTCTGCCGGTGCACGCGATCGGCAAGGGCGACCCGAGCATCAACCAGGGTCAGTGGTTCTACAACCTGAACGCGCTCGTGCTGGGCGCGCTCGCCGTGGCCACTGTCGCGGTGATCCTCGCGTTGCGCCGCCGACGACCCTGGGACGCCGCCCTGTTCGCGCTCGCCCCGGCGTTGCTGCTCACCGCCACCGTCAACTGGGACCTGCTCGCCATCGGGTTGGCGGCGTTCGGTCTGTTGGCCTGGGCCCGGCGACAACCGGTGGTGGCCGGCGTGCTGCTCGGGTTGGCCGGTGCGGCGAAACTCTGGCCGCTGTTTCTGCTGGGGCCGATCCTCGTCCTGGCGCTGCGGGCCAACCGGCTCCGCGCCGCGCTCACCGCGCTCGGTGCGGCGGTGGTGGCCGTGGTGCTGGTGAACCTGCCGGCCTACCGGGCCAACCCCGACAACTGGGGTCGGTTCTTCGAGCTGAACACCACCCGGCCGATCGACTGGGGCACGCTCTGGTACATCGGGCGCTACCTCGACGGCAAGGTCGGCAACGACCCCGGCGAGCAGGGCCCGTTCGAATGGTTGAACACCAACATCCCGACCCTCAACACCATCTCGTACGCCCTGTTCGGGCTGGCCTGCATCGGCGTGGCGGTGTTGGCGCTGCGGGCCCCGCGCCGGCCGCGGCTCGCCCAGCTCGCCTTCCTGGTGGTCGCCGCGTTCCTCATCTTCAGCAAGGTCTGGTCCCAGCAGTTCGTGCTCTGGATGTTGCCGCTGGTGGTGCTGGCCCGGCCGAAGTGGGGTGCCTTCCTGGCCTGGCAACTCGCCGAGGTCTGCTACTTCGTGGCGTTCTACGGTGAGCTGCTGGGCGCGGCGACCAGCCGTCCCGTCTTCCCCGAAGGGGTGTTCGTGCTGGCCTCGACGCTGCGGCTGGCGACCGTGGTGACCCTGTGCGTGCTGGTCGTGCGGGAGATCCTGCACCCGGAGCAGGACGCGGTACGCGCCACCTACGCCGACGACCCGGACGGCGGCGTACTGGACGGCGCACCGGACGCCCCCTGGCTGGACCGCTGGCGCCGCCCCGGGAACAAGCCCGAGCCCGAGCCCGAGCCACAGACTGCAACCGCGACCTGATCGATCCTCAGGCACGGACGCGCCGGAACCACGTCAGGTTTGCGGGGGGAGCCCGCCCGGCGCAGGGATCAAGCCTGACCGCCCGGAGCCGGGCGGGCTCCCCCCGCAAACCGCCCCAAGGCCGGGCATCAGAGCCGGTACACCACGGCGTCGCCGACCTCCTGGCGCGTGATGCCGAGCGACTCGACCGGCGCGTCGATGGTGATCTCCCAGGGCGTGCCGGGCACCTCGTCGCGTAGCAGCACCACCGTCCGCACGCCGTACGTCCGCAGGTAGTTGACGCTGTTCGGGTCGGGGAACGACTGGCTGGCCCGGCGGAGTTCGTCGAGCTGCCGGGGCGTGAAGCCGCTGCCGCCGTTCGCCACGTCCGGGAATCCACTCGTCGACCACAGCATGACGTGCTGGTCGAGGCCCTGGTCGCTGGGGAGCACGAGCAGCGGACCCTCCGCCGAGCGCATCGCGGCGGGCTGCCTCGGCACCACCGGATGCGGGGTGGTGTTCAACCCTTCGACGGTGACCAGCAGCAGCGGCAACAGCGTGGCGATCCGCAGCCACGGCCTGGGCCAGGACGGCACCCGCTGCGCGGCCAGCTCACGGACCCGGTCGGTGAGGGCGGTGACCGCGCCCGCCGCGAGCAGCGCGAGCAGCAACGTGATCCAGAGCATCAACCGCCCGGGGGTACGCAGCGCGTTCCAGCCCGGCGCGTGCTCGAACAGCGGCACGTAGGTGAAGGTGCCGTCGAAGAAGCGGGTGCCCATCGCGAACACCATCGTGACCAGCACACCGCCGAGCAGGAACAGTCGGTGTCGCAGCCGCCAGACCGAGAAGAACAGCCCGCCGAACGCCAGCGCGTAGAGCACGAAGCCCGGCAGCAGCGTCATCTCCGCATGGAACGGCAGCGCCGCGCGGGCACCCTCGTGCAACCCACCCCAGATCCGCGACTCCGCGGGCGCGGTCACGAAGCCGGACGCGGGCGGCGAGAAGATCGCGATGTCGCCGACGCTCCGCTCGGCGTACGGGTGCAGCTCGGTCACCTGGAAGTACGGGAACGCCATCAGCGCGCCCACCCCGGCGAAGAAGACCCCGCCGACCAGGTCGGCCACGAGCAGCCGGCGGCCGAACGGCAGGGTACGACCGGACCGCAGCCACTTCACTCCGAACAGCACAGCGGCGACCAGCGCGGCGGCGGCCAGGAAGTACGCGAACGGCAGGCCGATGCCGAAGCCGAGGCTGATCTGCCAGGCCGCCACCAGCCAACCGCCGTACACCCAGCCGTCGTGCCGTCGTTCGGGCCGGTAGCCGTGGCGCAGCGACCAGCCGTGCCCCCGCGCGAGCATCGCGAGGGCCAGCGGGATGCCACCGTTGGAGAGCACGTGCAGGTGCCCGGCCTGGGCGAGCAGCCACGGCGCGTAGGCGTAGCCGACCCCGGCGACGGCGGCGCCGATCCGGCCGGCCCCGAGCTGCCGGGCCAGGGCGTACGCCCCGAGCGTGGCGAGCGCGTGCGCCAGCACGAACATGATGTTGTAGCGCAGCACCGCGTCCTCGGGGCCGCTGCCGAGCATCCCGGCCGGGGCGTAGCCGAGCAGCGTGTCGGAGAACGCGAAGCTCCACAGCTCCGGGAAGAACGTGTTCGACTGCCACAGGCGGGCCGGGTCGGCCAGCAGGATGTGGCCGGACCATGCCATCTGCCAGGCCTGGAGGCTCGGGTCCCAGGTGTCCTGCGGCAGGGTGTAGCGCGGGTAGCGCAGCGTCGGCCAGGTCATCAGCACGGCCAGCGCCAACGAGGCGAGGGCCGCCAGGGTCCACTCGTGGACCAGGGACCGGCCCACCGGGCGGGCGGCCCGGGTGAGCCAGCTGGGCCGGGGCTCCGGCGCCGAGGCGAACGCCTCCCAGCGGTCGGGGTCGACCGGCTTGGCCTCGTCGGTCGCCTTCGCGGTCGACTCGGCGTCCTTGGCGGTGGCGTCCTTGGCGTCGTCGGCCTTCTTCGCGCTGTCGGCCTTCTTCTCGCCGTCGCTGGTCGTACCGGCGCTCTTGGCCCTGTTGGCCTTCTCCGCGCCGCTCTTGGCGCGACCGTTCCTGCCGGGGGTACCCTTCGCGGCCGCGCCGGCGGTGTTCGCGCCGGCCTGCTCGTCGGCGGCGCCCTTCGCGGCCGTGTTGGCGCTCGTGCGAGCCTTCCCCTGCGCCGGGTCGTCGCGGGTCACGCCGTTCGTGGTGCTTGCGGGCGAGACGGCCGGGGTGTCACCGGTGGGTGGCGCGGCCGGTCGGATGGGTTCGTCGCCGGTGGACGCGGGCCGAGCCTTCCCGGGCTTGGACTGGCCGGTCGTCATGCTGCCGGGCGCTCCGTCGGGAGCTGCTGACGCAGGAAGTCGATGTCGGCGGCCTGGCCCGCGACGCCGCCCGGGGTCTCGACGACCACCGGTGCCCCGGCGGCGCGGATCACCGCCACCACCAGCTCCGGGTCGATCGTCCCGCCGTCGAGGTTGTCGTGCCGGTCCTGCCCCGAGTTGAACGCGCCCTTGGAGTTGTTGGCGTGCACCAGGTCGATCCGGCCGGTGATCGCCTTGACCCGGTCGACGAGGCCGAGGAGCTCCTCACCCCCGGCGTACGCGTGGCAGGTGTCCAGGCAGAAGCCGACCTCGTAGTCGCCGACCGCGTCCCAGAGCCGGGCCAGCGCGTCCAGCCGGCGGGCACACGCGTTGTCGCCGCCGGCCGTGTTCTCGATGAGGACCGGCACGCCGAACCCGCCGGAGTCGGCCGCGTACGCGAAGGTCTTGCGCCAGTTGTCGAAGCCGACCGCCGGGTCGTCTCCGGCGTTGACGTGCCCACCATGGACGATCAGGCCCTTGGCGTCGATCTCGGCCGCCGCGGTCGCGTGCCCGAGCAGCAGCTTGCGACTGGGGATCCGGATGCGGTTGTTGAGGGTTGCCACGTTGATGACGTACGGCGCGTGCACGTAGAGGTCGACGTCGGTGGCCCGCAGCCGCTCGGCGTCCTCCCGAGGCTTGGGTGCCTTCCATCCCTGCGGGTCGGAGAGGAAGAACTGCACGGTGTCGGCGGACCGTGCTGCTGCCTCCGCCAGCGGGTCGGTCGAATCGACGTGGGCTCCGATACGCATGGCAGCGAGCCTACGTCGGGACCCCGACGGCCGTGCTGACGGTCGGCGCGATGTCGTCACTCCGGCCGTCGGACGATCGTTGACGGAATGGGATCCGACGAGCGGGGCCCGGGGCTGGGCGCGACGAGGCGCCCGGGTACGGCCACCGGGTGTTCGTCGGCCCGCCAGCGAGGTCACCCCTGCGGCGCGGCCCGGCGTCGCGGGGGGAGACCCGTCGTCGTACCAGATCGGCCCGGATCCAGAATCTCGGAAATTTCTGCCTTTTCCCCCTACATGGGACGACAGCCGTTGTATCGTCAGATAACAACACGATAAAGCTCCGCGGGGCGTCTCCGGTCCAACCTCATCGGTGTGGTCGTTCCTCCCCAGGTCCCACCCAAGGAATGCGGACGGGACGCTCCGCGGCCTCGTTGACGGGGGCTCGCCACCGACCAGTGACGGTCGGAAGGCGGGCCCCCGTCGGCATGCCCCGACGCCGACCCGACCGCCCCGGGCATGATCGTCCGGACCGGGTATCCTGGTCAGGTTGTCCGCGTCCGGCCGGGTTCCCCCGGCACGTGCGGGCAGCGACGCACGACCTCCTGCCACGGAAGGACCGTGGCCGCTTAGCCCACAGGAGGTGAGCACGTCTTGCGTCATTACGAGATCATGGTGATCCTCGACCCCAGCCTCGAGGAGCGCACCGTCGCCCCGTCGCTCGACACGTACCTGAACGTGATTCGGACCGCGGGTGGCTCGGTTGAGAAGACGGACGTGTGGGGCCGCCGGCGCCTCGCGTTCGAGATCAACAAAAAGGCCGAGGGCATCTACGCCGTCGTCGACCTGCAGGCCACGCCTGCTGCCGTGGCCGAGCTGGACCGCCAGCTCCGGCTGAACGAGTCCGTGCTGCGCACCAAGGTCATCCGGCCGGAGATGCGCTAAGCATTCTGTCCGGCATTCAACCCGGTTCGCCCGGATCAGCCTCCGCGACTCTGTCGTACGGCTCTGAGAGCCTGTACGACGAGACGCTGAGTGCGCGAGGAGATGGTCATGGCAGGAGACACCACCATCACGGTCATCGGCAATCTGACCGATGACCCCGAGTTGCGGTTCACCCCGTCCGGTGCGGCGGTCGCCAAGTTCCGGGTCGCTTCGACGCCCCGTTTCATGGACAAGACCACCAATGAGTGGAAGGACGGCGAGCCGCTCTTCCTTGCTTGCACCGTGTGGCGTCAGGCGGCGGAGCACGTCGCCGAGTCGCTGCAGCGGGGCGCCCGCGTGATCGTCTCGGGCCGGCTGCGTCAGCGGTCGTACGAGACCCGCGAGGGTGAGAAGCGCACCGTCATCGAGCTTGAGGTCGACGAGATCGGCCCGTCGCTGCGCTACGCCACGGCGAAGGTGCAGAAGATGTCCCGCTCCGGTGGCGGTGGCGGCGGCTTCGGTGGTGGTGGCGGCCAGGGTGGCGGCGGAGGCAACTTCGACGACCCCTGGGCTTCGGCCGCACCCTCTCCCGCGCGTGCCGGTTCGGGCGGCAACTTCGACGAGGAGCCTCCGTTCTAATGGCGCCGAGCGCCCGCGATCGCAAACCAGGAGCAAGGTCAATGGCCAAGGCTGCGGCACTTCGCAAGCCTAAGAAGAAGGTGAACCCGCTCGACAAGGACGGGATCACCTATATCGATTACAAGGACACGGCGCTGCTGCGCAAGTTCATCTCCGACCGCGGCAAGATCCGCGCTCGGCGGGTCACCGGCGTGACCTCGCAGCAGCAGCGGCAGATTGCCCGCGCGGTCAAGAACGCCCGCGAGATGGCGCTGCTGCCGTACACCGCAACGGCCCGCTGAGAGGAGGCACCGATATGAAGATCATCCTGACTCAGGAAGTGTCCGGCCTCGGTGCCCCGGGCGACATCGTCGAGGTCAAGGACGGCTACGGCCGTAACTACCTGCTGCCGCAGGGCTTCGCGATCGCCTGGACCAAGGGCGCGGAAAAGCAGGTCACGGTCATCAAGCGGGCCCGCTCGGCCCGCGAGATCCGCGACCTCGACCACGCCAACGAGGTCAAGGGCCAGCTCGAGGGTCTCAAGGTCAACCTGAAGGCCCGTGCCGGCGACGGCGGGCGGCTCTTCGGCTCGGTCACCTCGGCCGAGATCGTCGACGCCGTCAAGGGCGCCGGCGGTCCGGTCCTCGACCGTCGTCGGCTGGAGGTGCCCGGTCACATCAAGTCGACCGGCACCTACCCGGTGAAGATCAAGCTGCACCCCGAGGTCACCGCGTCGTTCAACCTGAACGTCGTTCAGGGCTGACGACCCGCTGGACCACGATGAAGGCCCGCACCGAGCGATCGGTGCGGGCCTTCGCGCATACTCCACAAGTGGCCCGGCTCGCCAGCCTCAGCCGATCGGTTGACCGGTCACCGCGCTGATCAGCACCGTGGACAGACCACCACCGACCACCGCCGCGGCGAGCGCGATCGTCGCCGACCGCCACGTCGTGCCGACGCGCCGCAGCAGCGCCGCCACCACCAGGCTGCTCACCAGCGCCAACCCGAAACGCGGCGAGCCGGCGAGCAACGACTCCAACGCACGGGACCGTGCGGAGTCGCAGCCACCCCCACTGATGTCGGTGACACAACCGGCGGGCGCCTGCCCGTCCAGCGTCAGCAACCACAGGAAGATCAGCACAGCCGGCACCACGTAGCAGGCGGTCGTGTACAGCAGCGGCCGGACCGAGCCACCGGGATCAGGGTCGAGGAGGTCATCCTCCAGACGCCGCGCCCAGCCGCCCGTCGCCACCGACTCGACCCGCCGCCGCACCGCCGCCGTACCGACCGGCGACCGGTCCGCCCGACGCACGGTGCCGGAAGGGGGTACGGGCGCACTACGCGGTCGCGGCGCGGTGTAACCCACCACCGGCGACCGAGGCGCCGACGTCGTCGTGGTGTCCATCCAGCGCGGATCGTCACCGGACAACCGCGTACCGGGCCAGAAACCGCTGTCCCGGCTCGGCCATCCCTCCGTCAGTCGATCCGAGCGGGGTGGCAGCGTCCGGTCCCACTGGTCGTCCTCGACCGCGGACCGCTCCCACTGGCCGGTGCGGTCCGACCGCTCCCAACCACCGACACTCTCCCCCTGCGACCACTGCCCGCTCAGGTCCGTGGTGTCCGGGCCGGGCGGCGGCCAGGCGTGCACACCCGACGCGTCCCACGGGTCCACCGCGGGCGCGTACGACGGATCCGGCTCCGCCGGCCGCTCCGACCCGCGTTCCCAGGGATCGACCGCCGGACGCGTCCACGACTCCTCCGCCGCGCGCCGGCTGCGCCGCGTCGGTCGGCTCACCTCCGGGCGGGACGTCGCCTCGGCCGGGCCGGCCTCCAGGTCCCCACCGGACCAGATCACCTGCGGACGACCGGCCGGAGCGCGACGGGGACGACGGTCGGCGGCCGCGCCGGAGACCGGCTCCTCCTCCGCCGAGTCGGCGCGTCGGCGGCCCGCATAGCCCTGCTCCTGGGGACGGTCGAGCGTCCACTCCCGGGTGTGGTCCGATTCGGGGCCCGCGCCGATCGCCGGCTGCTCGCGCCGACCACCCGAGCCGATCGCTGGCTGCTCGCGCCAACCACTCGTACCGATCGCCCGCTGCTCGCGCCGACCGCTCGCGTCAGCCCGGCGTCTGCCCGTCGTCTCGGCGCTGCGCCAACCGGCACCGGAGCTCGGACGCTCCGGCTCCACCTCGTCCTGTGCCTCGTCGGGCGCGGCGTGTCGTCCACCACCGTCGGCACGCTGGACGCCCGATTCCAGCGCCCACCGCGGCAGGTAGGCGTCGACCGGCTCGTCCTGCCCACGGTCCCGCGCACGCCGTCGACTGGAGGTGCGGTAGGGCGCGTCGTCGTCGTACGGATCGGCCGGAGCGGGCAGCGCGGGCTGACCCCGCGAGGCGGTTGATGGACGCTCCCGCGGGCTGCCCTCCCCGCGTCCCCAGTCCCGGTAACTCACGGCCGGAGTGTGACCCTTCTGAACCCAAAGCGTGATCCGCTGTCCAGGTGTAGCCGTTCGCTGGAGATAGTACGGGAAGATCGTGTAAAAGAACCGACCGAAATATTCTCCTCCACAGGGTGGGGACCGCATATCACCAGGTCAACGACCTGCGGCCGAGAATTCCCCAGCGGTTGTCCACAGGCTGTGCACACCCTGCGCACATGCTCGTCCACCGGCGTCCACAGGTTGTCCCAAGGCTCGTCCACCGTGCTTGTTGAGTCGCTGACCTCGGGGTCCGTATGGTTGGCCCTCGACCGCCGGCGCGATGGCCCCCGATCGACCGGTTCGGTCGGGAGAACTGTCGTACCCGGGCGGTAGAGCTGGGACGGATCCGACGCAGTGGAGGGGGGACCGGTGTCGGTCACCGACGACATGCGGGCGGAGGCCCGGTCCGGCAACGGCCAGCCACCCGTGCAGCGGGACGGCCAGTTCGACAAGACTCCACCCCAGGACGTCGCTGCCGAGCAGTGCGTCCTCGGCGGCATGTTGCTCTCCAAGGACGCCATCGCCGACGTCGTCGAGATCCTCAAGACCAACGACTTCTACCGGCCGGTGCACGCCACCATCTTCGACATCATCCTCGACATCTACGGTCGAGGTGAGCCGGCCGACCCGATTACCGTGGCCGCCGCCCTGACCGACTCGGGCGACCTGGCCCGCATCGGTGGGGCGCCCTATCTGCACACCCTCATCGCCAGCGTTCCCACCGCCGCGAACGCCTCGTACTACGCGCGGATCGTCAGCGAGCGGGCGGTGCTGCGTCGACTGGTCGAGGCCGGCACCAAGATCGTGCAGCTGGGCTACGGCACCGCCAGCGGCGGCAGCCGCGACGTCGACGACGTCGTGGACCTCGCCCAGCAGGCCGTCTACGACGTCACCGAACGCCGGGTGAGCGAGGACTTCGCGATCCTGGCCGACATGCTCCAGCCCACGCTGGACGAGATCGAGGCGGTGGGCGCGCAGGGCGGCGTGATGACGGGCGTGCCGACCGGCTTCAGCGACCTGGACCGGCTGCTCAACGGCCTGCACGCGGGACAGTTGATCATCGTGGCCGGCCGGCCTGGTTTGGGCAAGGCGCTCGCGCTCGACACCCCGCTGCCGACGCCGGATGGCTGGACCACGATGGGTGAGGTCAAGGTCGGCGACCGGCTGATCGGTGCCGACGGGCATCCCACCGCTGTCACGCACGCTTTCGAAGTACGTCACGATCGCCCGTGCTACGAGGTCGAGTTCTCCGACGGCTCGGTCCTCGTCGCCGACGCCGAGCATCTGTGGAAAACCACCACCCGCGCGAGCCGCAGAGCGGGTGACGTCAGGCGCCGCAACCACTGGCGTCCGGAGACCGTCGAGCGACTCCGCATCGCTGCCGCAACCGCTTCGAGCACGGACACTGTCACCATCAACGAGTTGGCCAGCTCGGTCGGAGCGGAACTCGTGCACACCGCTGAGCGGGTCACCCGGGATATACCGCTAGGGGTTTCCCCCACCATGCGCGGCAGGCCGGGTGCGCGCCCCGGGCGCGCGTATCCCGCCCGAGCGCTTTACGCGGGTTTACGCAACCGCGTGGAGCGGTGGACCGCTACTTTGGCTGACAGCGTGCATCCGGGGGTCTTCACCACCGAGCAGATTCGGGCGACGCTTCGCACGGAGACCGCAGACCGTCGTCTCAATCACGCGGTCACGAATGCAGCCCCGCTCAACCTTCCCGACCGGCTACTTCCTATCCCGCCGTACACCCTTGGTGCCTGGTTGGGTGACGGCAGCAGCGCCGACAGCCGGATCACCACCGTTGACCCGGGTATTCTCCGGCGCATCGAGGAGGACGGCTTCGAGATCAGGGGGTCACGCTCTGTCTCGACCCTCTACACAATCCTGCCCAAGAGCTGCCCGGTCTGCGACCGGCGTCGGAATGGTTGTGTGGCCTGCGGGAACCGTCCTTCGTCACTGGTGCGAAGCCTGCGAGAGTTGGGCGTGCTGAACGTCAAGCACATCCCCGATGCCTACCTGCGCGCGTCCGAAGCGCAGCGCCGCGCCCTACTTGCGGGACTACTCGACACCGATGGGACTGTCACCGGTACGGGAAATGTTCAGTTCACCAGCACCTCGGAGCGGCTGGCCGCAGACGTGTACGAGCTGATCGTCAGCCTCGGTTACCGCTGCTCAATAAGTCGCAAGGCAGTCGAGGGACGCAAGCCGGAGACGTCGGTCGCGTACAACTTGAACTTCACGACGACGGACGAGGTCTTCGGGCTCGCCCGAAAGCGGGATGCGCATGTGGCACGACGGCGGGGGGAGGGCTCCGCGCGAACGGGTTGTCGGTTCATCGTAGACGTCCGGCCGACTCCCAGCGTGCCGGTGCGGTGCGTGACTGTCGACAACGACGACCACCTGTATTTGGCCGGTCGGTCCATGATCCCGACCCACAACAGCACCGCAAGTATGGACTTTGCCCGAAATGCCGCTATCCGGGCCAACCAGGCCGCTGCCATCTTCTCGCTGGAAATGAGCAAGGTCGAGATCGTCATGCGACTGCTCTCGGCCGAGGCGCGGGTGCCGCTGCACGTGCTGCGCAGCGGGCAGCTCTCCGACGACGACTGGACCAAGCTGGCCCGTTGCATGGGTGAGATCAGCGAGGCGCCGTTGTTCGTCGACGACACGCCCAGCATGAACCTGATGGAGATTCGCGCGAAGGCCCGCCGACTCAAGCAGCGGCACGACCTCAAGATGATCGTGGTCGACTACCTCCAGCTGATGACCTCGCCCAAGCGCACCGAGAGTCGGCAGCAGGAGGTCGCCGACCTCTCCCGTGGCCTCAAGCTGCTGGCCAAGGAGGTCGAGTGCCCGGTCATCGCGGTCAGCCAGCTGAACCGTGGCCCGGAACAGCGCACCGACAAGCGCCCACAGTTGTCCGATTTGCGTGAATCGGGATCAATTGAGCAGGATGCCGACGTTGTCATCCTTCTGCACCGCGACGACTACTACGACAAGGAGTCACCGCGGGCGGGCGAAGCGGATTTCATCGTTGCCAAGCATCGAAATGGTCCGACCGACACGGTGACGGTCGCGGCCCAACTGCACCTGTCGCGATTCGTGGACATGGCCATCGGATGATCGGCGTCCTCGGCGCACCGTACGGCTCGCCGATCCCCGGACGGCCCGGGCAACGGCTCGAGACAGGCGTCACCCCAGGCTGAGGTCGTGCTTCTCGAGAGCGGCCTGGATGATGTCGAGCGCCCTCGGGCCCATGCCGTGCAGTGCGGCCAGCTCCGTACGGGGCACCCCGGCCAGCTCGCGCAGAGTCGTGTAACCGGCGTTGTGCAAGGCGCGGGTGGCCGGCGCACCGATCTTCGGCAGCATGTCGGTTGAAGAATCCATGTGTCCATGGTTCATCACGTCACCCCAGCAGCGGGAACCAGCCCGCCGCCTCGCCCAACTCCAGCCGGTCCCGGTCGGTGAGCGGCAGCCGGCCGGTCGCCTTCAGCAGGAACTCCTGGTCGTCCCATCCGGCGGGGCGTACGGCGTCGTCGCTCAACAGGCCTTCCATGGTGGACACCGCCACGCCCACCGCCAGCGGTCCGGGAGGCGGCGCGGCCGGCAGCTCCGGCGTGAGGTCCAGGTGGTGCACCACGGCCTCGGTGGTCAGGGTGGCCAGGAGATCGGGTACGCGCAGCACGTGGCCCTGGGTGGCCACGTACCCCTCGGGGTCCGCGAACCCGGCGGCGCGGACCGCCGCCGGGGCGGTCTCCCGCCACAGCCGGACGATGGCCGTCGGCCGGTCGAAGGCGGACGCCGACCGCCGGATCCACCAGGCGTGCCGGGCTGCCTGTTCGTCGCCGCCCGGGAAGCCGCGCCAGTAGGAGACGTCGTCCACGTCGGCTGGACCGTCGACCGGGCTGGCCAGGGCCACCAGTGCCCGCTGGGCGTCGCCGAGCACGTGCAGGAGCAGGTCGGCGACGAGCCAGCCCTGGCATCGGGTGGCCCGTTGCAGGTCAGCGTCGTCGAGGCCGTCGACCACTGCGGTGATGCCGTCGTACGCCTCGGCGAGGGCCTCGTCGTGCCGGGTGGCGGTCATGCGATGCAGCCTCGCACGGACCGCCGCGCCAACCAATCACTCGCGGCGTTGCCCGGGTCGACGTGGATCGACCCGGGCCGAAGACTCGGCTGGGCTCAGCCGAACATCTCGTCGAGGAAGCTCTTGCGCTTCTTGTGCCGGTAGTGGCCGTGGTAGCCGTAGTGCTGCTGCTGCTGGTGGCCGTGGGCAGGCGCCGGCGGGTAGCCGTGCGCCGGCGGCGGGGGTGGCGGTGGCGGGACGGCGCCGTAACCGGGCTGGTGCTGAGCGGGCGGCGGCGGGGGTGGGGGCGCGTAACCGCCCGGCTGCTGGACTGGCGCGGTCGGCCCGGCCTGCTGGCGACTCCAGTTGGCCTCTGCCTCGAACAGCTTCTCGAGCTCGCCGCGATCGAGGAAGATGCCCCGGCACTCGCCACACTGGTCGATGACGACGCTGCTGCGCTCGTACTGGCGCATCTCGCCGCGACACTTGGGACAGATGAGGTCACTCATCACCCGACGGTACCCGGTCGACCTAAGCGATTGCTGTGAGCGCCTCGATGACTTCGTCGTCGGAAACCTCGTGGAAGTCGTCGTAGTAGACGCTCACCGAGCCGAACTCCGGCGGGCGTTGGGCGCAGATGACCTGGTCGGCTTCGGCGGCCAGCAGTTCGTACGCCTCCTGGGCGCCGACCGGCACGGCCACCACGGCGCGGCGGGCGCCGAGCCGGCGGACGACCTCGACGGCGGCGCGGGCGGTCGCGCCGGTGGCCAGACCGTCGTCGACGATCACGGCGACGCGTCCGGTGAGGTCCAGCGGTGGGCGACCGCCCCGGTAGAGCCGCTCGCGGCGCTCCAACTCGACCTGTTCGCGGTGGCTGACCTCGGCGATGTCGTTGCTGCCGAGGCGGCTGGCGATCGCGTCGTTGAGCACCTGCACGCCACCGGGGCCGAGCGCGCCGAAGGCGACCTCCCGCGCCCAGGGCATGCCGAGCTTGCGGACGACCAGCACGTCGAGGGGGACGCCGAGCCGTTCGGCGACGACCCGGGCCACCGGTACGCCGCCGCGGACCAGGCCGAGGACGACGGCGTCCGGGTCACCGACCAGGGCGGTGAGCCGTTCGGCGAGCACCCGGCCCGCCTCGGCGCGGTCGCGGTAGGTGGTCATGCCCTCAGGTGTACGCCGTGCGACGTCGTTTCGCCCGCCGGTTACGCCGATGTGGCCCGACCGGGCAGGTGCTCGGGCGTCGGGGTGGTCGGTGCGGGCTCCGGGCGGTGCACCGCGGGTGCCCAGACGAGCAGCGCCACCGGGTAGAGCAGGTAACCGAACCGGGTGGAGGGCATGAGGGCGATGGCGGCGAGTAGCCCGTACCCGCAGATCGAAGCGACGGTCGCGGCGGTGCCGGGCGGGCGTCGCGCGAGCCGGACGGCGATGGCCGCGCCGGCCGCGACCAGGAGGGTGGCGGCGATCAGCCGGCCTCCCGGCAGGGTGGTGGCGATCAGGTGGCCGGGGAACGGGGACTGCGCCGGGCTGGTGACCAGGCCGTGGCCGAGGGGGAAGCGCAGCACGTTCTCGGTGAGGGCCCCGCGGTCGACGAGCAACGCCGGGAGCAGCGCGAGCACGGGTAGCCCGATCGCGCCGGCCGCGACCCGGGCGCCGGCTCGCCGGGTCAGACCCCAGACGATCAGGACCAGGGCGATCGGCAAGGCGAACAGCTTCAGCGCGCCGGCCAGGCCGACGGCGAGACCGGCCCGGCCCGGCCGTCCGGCCGCGGCGAGCGCGAGGGCGAGCAGGCAGAGCGCGAGTACGGGTAGGTCGTCGCCGCCGGTGGCCAGGGTCAGCGCGCAGACGGGCAGGACGGTGGCGGCCTGCACTCCCCGCAGCAGGGCGGCGTCCCGCCGGTGTTTCGCGTCGAGGGTGGCCGGCGCGGCGCGTAGCGCGACCACGGCCAGGGCGAGCGCCAGCGCGGTGCCCAGCGCGAACCACACCCGGGCGTCGGTCCACCAGACGTCGACGAGGGCTCGGGGCAGGCCGAACATGGCCATGCCCGGCTGGTACGGCGTGTATCCGAGTAGTTGCTCAGCGGGTGGTAGAGCGGCGATCGCGTCCCGACCGAGGTACGGGGTGCCGTGGTCGAGCAGTCGGATGCCGGCCTGCTCGACGACCAGCACTTCTTCCTGCGCCCGGTCGGTGCGTCCGTTGGCCCGTTCGATGCTCTGCCAGAGCACGGGTACCAGTGCGGTGGTCACCCAGGCGAAGCCCGTCACCACCCAGCGGGAGCCGAGGCCGGCCAGCCGGGGGCTGCGTCGGCGCAGCACGAGTTGGACGACCACCGCCAGCGTCGCGAACAGGTAGCCGACGGCGGCGACGGCACCCCAGGCCCGGTGCGGCAGGAGGGTCGCCGTGCTCGCGGTGATCGCCGCGAACAGGGCCGACACGGTGTAGAGACCCAGGTCGAGGGCGAGTCCGCCGGCGGCGGTGTCGAGCGTCCGCCAGCGCTGGTGGCGGGCGGTCGGTGCGTCGGCGGTCACGGCCGCCAGTCTGGCAGATCTCGCTGCTCACCCAGTTGGCCGTCTGGCCGCCGCCGGTCGGGGCGCCGGTGCCCGGTCAGGCCGGGAGGTGGCGGTCGGGGCGGGAGCGACCGGCCTGGCGGCGGGTCTGGTTGAGGCGGATCACCGCGCCGGTGTCGTGCAGCGGCGGCGCCAGCGTCCCGGGTTGGCCCCCCGAGCCGCGCTGCATCGTGGCGAGCAGGGTCCCGGCGGGCATCGGTCGGGCGAACAGGTGGCCCTGACCTGCCGAGCAGCCCAGCTCCCAGAGCGCCCGCCGCTGCGGTTCGCTCTCCACGCCTTCGGCGACCACCGCCAGGTTGAGGCTGCGGCCCAGGTCGAGGGTGGAGCGGATGACGGCCGCGGCCTCGGCCGAACTCTCCATGGTCGTGACGAAGCTGCGGTCGATCTTCAGTTCGTGCACGGGTATCCGGGAGAGCAGCGAGAGGGAGGAGTAGCCGGTGCCGAAGTCGTCCAGCGCCAACCGGACGCCCTCGTCGCGGAGCCGGCTGAGGACCCGGTCGACCACGTCGAGTTGGCTGAGCGTCAACGTCTCGGTCAGCTCCAGCACCAGCCGCTCGGGCGGCAGGTCGTGGGCGCGCAGCCGGGCCAGCACCGAGCCGGGGAAGCGTGCGTCGAGCAGGCTGCGCGGCGAGACGTTGACCGCCACCGGCACGTCGAAGCCGGCGTCACGCCAGTCGGCGGCGGCGATCAGTGCCTGGTCGAGGATCGCCTCGGCGAAGGCGGGCAGCATTCCCGAGCGTTCCACCGCCTCCAGGAAGCGCAGCGGATCGATCAGCCCGTGGGTGGGATGGTGCCAGCGGGCCAGCGCTTCGGCGCTGGTCACCTCGCCGGTGCCCAGGTCGACGATCGGTTGGAAGTTGACGATGAACTCGTGGTCGGCGACCGCGCGGGGCAGGTCACCGCCGAGGGTGAGGCGGTTCAGGTCGGCGGTGTCCCGGGTCGGCGCGTACGTGGAGATCCGCTGCCCGGCCCGCTTCGCCTGGTACATCGCCACGTCCGCGCGGCGCAGCAGCTCGGGCATGCCGCCGCTGGCCGGGGCCACGGAGATTCCGCCGCTGGCCTCGACGCTGATCCGCATTCCGTCCAGCTCGAACGGCTCGTGCAGGGCGGCCAGCAGCGTCTCGGCCCGGTGTGCGGCCACCGCCGGGGCCGGTAGCCCGCGCAGGAGTACGGCGAACTCGTCGCCGCCGAGGCGGGCCACCAGGTCGCTCGCCTGGGCGGCCCCGCGCAGCCGGTCGGCGACCTGGACCAGCACCTGGTCGCCGGCTGCGTGGCCGAGGGTGTCGTTGACCTCCTTGAAGTGGTTGAGGTCGATCAGCACCAGAGCGGTCACCCCGTCGGCGTGCCGGGCACTGAGCTGCTCGGTGCCCTGATCGAGCAGGTGCCGTCGGTTCGCGAGGCCGGTGAGGGCGTCGTGCGCGGCGGCGTACGCGTGCTCGTCGGCCACCCGGGCCAGCTCGGCGTACGCCTGTGCGTTACGGACCGCCGTGCAGAGCGCCGAGGCGAAGGTCCGCAGCGTGTACTGCTCCCGCTCGGACAGCTGCACCGGCCCACGGAAGCGCAGGCGTAGGACGCCGACGTCGACGGATCGGTCGTGGCCCTCCAGCGGGGTGGGCACGATGGTGCCGTCCACCTCGGTGGCTGTGTCGGTCGGCCCGTCGAAGGTGATGCCACCGGTGGCGCCCCGGACGGTGCGCCCACCGTCGCGCAGCTCGATCTCGACCTCGTCGGCGGAGAACAGCTCGGCAGCCTGGGTGACGGCGGTGGTGAGGACATTGTCCAGGTCGACCACGTTGAGCGCGTCGGTGGTGCGGGCGAGTCGCTGCCACGCCTGCTGCTCGCTACGGCCCCGGATGCGCGCCGAGTACGCGAGGTGCAGGCTCAACATCAGTGGCGGAACGGCAAGCAGCAGGCGGGGATCCTGCCGGAGAATGAGGAGCGTGCAGAAGGCCACGATGAATCGCACGCCGAAGCCGGCAATCCGCAGATCGAGGTTGTTCAGGAACTGACGGGAAATCGGTGTGCCGGTGGCCAGCGCGATCACCGGGATCGCCAGCAGATCGTCGAGCAGTGCCGCGACCAGGTAGATCACACCGAGGAGAGTGGCCAGCTCGACCACGCCGGCCGACGGCCATTGCCAGTGGACGGCCAGCGTGGCGACGCTCGCCCCGCCTGCCACCAGGATGTTCTTGCTGACGGCGAATGCCGCCTTGATCGCTGGCAGCTTCATGATGGCCGACGCCACACCGACGCCGGCCCCCGTTGCCAGCACCACCCACGAGGGTGGTGCGACGGCGAGGCCTATCACGATCGCCGTTTCGATCCAGGTGATGGCGTGTGTGGTCGAGCGGATCCGGATGGGCGCCATGACGATCGTGCCGAGCGCAGTCATGAAGGTCAGCGCCACGAACGTCGCGCCGTCGCCCACGGAGACGGGCGGACGGGTCAACACGTTGGCCCCGGCGAGGGCTGTCGGAACGATTGCCATTACGACGATGAGACCGACGAGCAGCAGAAGCTGCCGATCTGTCCTGGGACTCTGCGGTGACCCCTGGCTCATGAAGCTCCCGTCGTCGCCGACAGTTACCTGTTGACGACGGGAGCTTACCGCTCAGTGCCACCCGGATGTCAGAACCAGTCGCTGCCGCGCATTGCATGCTCCCTCCGCTCGTCCGGCCGTTTCCGTATTCCGGAACCGTTCTCGTGACGGGAAGCCTAAGAGGAGCTACGCGGTTTTAGTAGCAATAAATGTCGGTATACGCAACATTAGCCAAGCTGGCGAGCTTTGTGACGGTCTGTCCATGCCGCCTGAGCGGAGCGCGGTCGTACTGCACTCGCGGTTCGCAGCTTGCGCGCTGCTGAGAGGCTATCGACGTTGCCAACCTCCTCCCTAGTCTGGCGACGGTGTGCGTACGGCCTCATCCGTCAGTTTGGGTTCAGACTCAATCCGGTCGGGCAGAATCCGGTCTCTCTTGCCTGGTCGGTGTGGGTTTGGAAGGTCTGGTCGAAGGGCTGTTCCGAATTGTGGCGTCGATAGCCTTTCCCAGTGTGATCAGCTAAACACCGATGGATGTGAATTCGGGGGAACGGTGAAGATCAACCTGCTCGGTGACGTGGAGGTGCTGCTTGCTGACCACAAGTTGCACCTGGGCACACCGAAATAACGGGTAGTCTTCGCGATGCTCGCTGTTCAACCGGGCCAGTTGGTGACGCTGACCGATCTCATAGACGCAGCGACCAGATCCTTCCCCTCCTGCCGATCGAGCCGCGCGCGTAAGGGGGACCTCCCCCAGGCGATCAGGATCCTCAAGGCTTCGCTGGCGCTTCGCGACCGTACCGGCCACCGCTACGGAGAAACGGAGGTACGCCTGGACCTCGGTGTCGCCTATCGCGGTCTGGGTCGTCTGGCGGAGGCGCAACAGGAGCACGAGGTGGCCCGCAGCCTGGCGGTCGGTTCGAGCGAACGGCACGTCGAGGCTGCGGCGTTGAACGAGCTGGGCCTCGCCGAGCTGGACGACGAGACAGGGCGCTGAACTGGCCACATGGCGCTTATCGATTTCTTATCGCCGGGCTCGGTAGCTTCTCCTGCGTATCGACGAACGGGGGAGGTTCTGCCCCTGGGCAGAACCAGGTCGTCGAGACACGCCCGTCGCCGGGTCACCCCCAGCGACTCTGGTGGCGGGTGGGGCCAGGAAGGGGTGACGGTCCAGTGGATGCGCCTTAGCGCCCGGCGAGCTGCTGTCCCGTCGCCCCTTCCGAGCGCCCGCGCGTCGTACCGCACCGATAGGCTCAGCGCCGTGACCGAACCCGCGCAGCTCAGCCACGTCGACCGTGCCGGCGCGGCCCGCATGGTCGATGTCTCCGCCAAGGCGGTGACCGGGCGGCTGGCCGTCGCGGCGGGCCGTCTGCGCACCACCGCAGAGGTCGTCGACCTGCTACACCGGGACGGATTGCCCAAGGGCGACGCGCTGGCGGTGGGCCGGCTCGCCGGAATCATGGGGGCCAAACGCACCCCGGAGCTGATCCCGCTCTGCCACCCGATCGCCCTGCACGGCGTCACCGTCGACCTGCGCCTGACGACCGACACCGTGGAGATCACCGCCACCGCCCGCACGGCGGACCGGACGGGAGTCGAGATGGAGGCGCTCACCGCAGTCGCGGTCGCCGGCCTCGCGCTTGTCGACATGGTCAAGGCGGTCGACCCGGCGGCCTCGGTGGAGGCGGTCCGGGTGCTGCGCAAGGAGGGCGGCAAGACCGGCGAGTGGGTGCGGCCGGAGGACCGGCCGTGATCCGGGCCCGGGTGATCGTGGCGTCCAACCGGGCGGCGGCCGGCGTCTACGCCGACACCAGCGGTCCGCTGCTCGTCGCGGGCCTGCGTGAGTTGGGCTGTCAGGTGGACGATCCGGTGGTGGTGCCCGACGGCGAGCCCGTCGGCGACGCCCTGCGGGAGGCCGTCAGCGACGGTGTCGACGTGGTGTTGACCAGCGGTGGCACCGGCGTCACGCCGTCCGACCGGACGCCGGACGTGACCCGTGCCCTGCTGGACTACGAGATCCCCGGCATCGCCGAGGCGATCCGGTCGCACAGTCGGGAACGAGTACCCACCTCCGTGCTGTCCCGAGGGCTGGCCGGGGTGGCCGGCCGGATGCTGGTGGTCAACCTGCCCGGTTCGACGGGCGGCGCCCGCGACGGCCTCGCCGTGCTGGGGCCGATCCTCGGCCACACCGTCGACCAACTGCGCGGCGGCGACCACTGACCGCACGCGCGGAACCGGACCAGCCAGCCGCGCCGTAGCGATCACCGACCGGCCCGTAACCCGTCCCGCGTCGTCAGAGCGCGCCGGCTGTCCGTCCGTCCCGATAGGCTCGGGCGGTGCGAACGGAAACCACACCAACGGCGGCCCAGGTCGCCGCGCCCCCGCCGGCCGGGTGGGAGGAGGCGCGGTCCCGGGTGTACGCGGTAGGCCTGGCCGCCGCACTGCCCGCCGTCGCCCGGCCGCTGGTCGACACCGACGGGCTGACCCTGGCCGAGCCCCTGACCACCCGCACCGACCTGCCCGCGTTCCCGACCTCCAGCGTGGACGGCTGGGCCGTCCGGGGCGACGGGCCGTGGCGGATCGTCGGCCGGGTACTGGCCGGCAACACTCCCGCGCCGCTCACCGACGACGGCACGACCGTCGAGATCGCGACCGGAGCGATGGTCCCGGAGGGCGCCAGCGCCGTGCTGCGCGTCGAGGAGTCCACCGTCGCCGACGGTCTGGTCAGCGGAACGCCCCGGCGCACGCCGGAGTGGCGGCAGCCGGGCGAGGAGGCGTACGCCGATGAGGAGCTTCTGCCCGTCGGCACGCCGGTCGACCCGGCGGTGATCGGCCTGGCCGCCTCCTGCGGCCACGACACGCTGCGGGTCCGGCGCGCGCCGCGCGCCGCGTTGCTGGTCTTCGGCGACGAGTTGCTGACGGCGGGTCCGCCCGCGGCGGGTCGGGTGCGGGACGCGCTGGGCCCAGCGGTGCCGGCGTGGCTGCGGCGGTACGGGTGCCACGTCCGCCCCTCGGACGTGGTGGGGCCGGTGGCGGACACGCTGCCCGCGCACGTGGCGGCGCTGCGTACGGCGCTGACCACCGCCGACCTGGTCTGCACCACCGGCGGCACGATGAACGGTCCGGTCGACCATCTGCACCCCACCCTGGAGGCGCTGGGCGCCGACTACGTGGTCAACACGGTGGCGGTCCGGCCGGGCTTCCCGATGTTGTTGGCCCGGCTGGCCGATCCGGACGGGCGGGTCCGGTTCGTCGCTGGCCTGCCGGGCAATCCACAGTCGGCCATCGTCGCGCTGGTGTCACTGGTCGCCCCGCTGCTCGCCGGCCTCGCGGGTCGCTCGATGCCGGTGTTGCCGCACGCCACGTTGGCCGAGGCGGTGCCCGGGCGCGGTGACCACACCCACCTGGCGTTGGTTCGGCTGGACCGGACCGCCGGCACGGCGTACCCGGTGCGGCACGTCGGTTCGGCGATGCTGCGCGGCCTCGCGGGCGCCGACGGGTTTGCCGTCATCCGACCCGGCACCAGCGGTGCGCCGGGTGACCGGGTGCCGATCGTGCCGCTGCCGTTGCTGCCCGGGGAGCGGGCGTCGTGACCGCGCCGGCGATCACCGTCGTCGAGGTCACCGACCGGCCCCTGGACCTCGCCGCCCACGAGGCGGCGGTCGCCGACCGTCGGGCCGGCGCGGTCGTCTCCTTCCAGGGCGTCGTCCGCGACCACGACCACGGGCGTGCGGTGGTGAGCCTGGACTACGAGGGGCACCCGAGCGCCGTGCAGGTGCTGCGCGAGGTCGCCGCCGAGATCGCGGCCGACCCCGACGTCTACGCGGTGGCGGTCTCGCACCGGGTCGGCCCGTTGGCCATCGGTGACGTGGCGCTGGTCGCCGCAGTGAGCACGGCGCACCGCGCCGCCGCCTTCACCGCGTGTGCCCGACTGGTCGACGAGGCCAAGGCCCGCTTGCCCATCTGGAAGCGGCAGGTCTTCGCCGACGGCACCGAGGAGTGGGTCAACTGCCCCTGACCGGGCCATAGCCCTGGGTCGACCTGTGGCGGGCCCAGACGACGGCCAGGCAAGGTTCTAGCGGCGGCTGTTCACCACCACTGCCCGGGCGAGTCGTTCGCCGTAGAAGGCCGGCTCAGCGCCGGGCCGCCACGGCAGGGCCGCTACCAGCACGATCAGGGCGAGAGCCAGCGAGTTCTCCATCAGCGCCCCGAACAGGCCGTCCTGATAGTGCGACACCTCCGGCAACTGGTGCTCGTACGGCCAGATGGGGGAGATGAGGAACAGCAGGTAGAGCCCGACAGCCGCGACGCCGTGCCGGAGCCCGGTCAGCGTGGGATACCAGATCGGCGGGCGAAGGGCGTTCAGTCCGTTCAGGCCACCGAACGCCGGCCCTTGGCCGGTGCGCTGCGAGAGGCCCCGGCTGGCCTCGCGGCGGCGTACGGCGGCGTCGGCCAGCACGATGATCGCCGGGATCACCCAGACGAGGTGGTGCGTCCAGGAGATCGGACTGATCACGTTGGCGGTCAGTCCGACAAGCGTGAACGCGGTCAACTCGTCGCCCTCGGCGCGTGAATTGGCCGCCCGGGACAGGCCCAGCGCCAGGATCAGCACCGAGAAGGCGAGCCAGAGCAGACCGGGCGTCTCGATCGAGTCGTACAGGCGGGCCAGCAGGCCGGCGAGCGACTGGTTCGGCGTCATGTCGGCAGCGCCGACGCGCTCGGTCTGCCAGAGCACGCTGCCGAAGTAGGTACGTGATTCGTCGCCGACGATCGCGAAGGTACCGATGGTCACGCCGATCGCCGTGCCGATCGCGGTGGCCGCCACCCGCCACTGCCGGGTGATCAGCAGGTAGGCGATGAACAGCGCCGGGGTGAGCTTGACGGCGGTGGCCAGGCCGATGCCGGCGCCCGCCCAGGCGCCACCGTAGACGAAGCGCAGCAGTGGACCGTCGGTAGCGGCGTAGTGGGTGCCCCGGCGGGAGCGCCACCGCAGCCCGATGAGGTCCGCCATGATCAGGGCGAAGAGCAGGAGGTTGACCTGGCCGTAGCCCAGGGTCTCGCGGCTGGGCTCGATGGCGACGGCCAGCGGGACGGCCAGGGCCACGGTGAACCACAGTGGCCACGCCAACCGGTCCACGATGGGGCGCAGCAGCCCGGCCAGCACCAGGGCCAGCGCGGCGATGCTGGCGAAGGCGTTGACCATCCCGGCCGCGCCGATCGGCAACTGTGCCATCGGCAACATGACGAGTCCGGCGAACGGCGGGTAGGTGAAACCGAGCGTGGTGCCGGGCGCGATGAACTCGTAGAGCTCGTGACCGCTCGCCCACCACACCACCGCACCATGGTAGATCTTCATATCGAAGAAGTTGTACGGTCGCCCGAACTCGCCGATGGCGAGCCATGCGGCGTAGGCGACGGCGACCACGACGGCGGCCCGCACGACATTCTTGCGATCGATCCCCCGGGTCATGCGTTGAACTGGGGCGAGGCGGTCCGCCCGTCTACCGACAGCCGTCGGCATGGCGTGGCCACCCCCGTACCAAGGTCGTCCTACCCGTCCAGGTCCTGCACGGAGCCTAGAACGGCGCCTCACGTCAATGCCTCCCGCGTTATGCGACCGTGTCCGATCCCACACATGTTTTTGACATTTCCACCGCGTTAACGCCTACCGGGTGGTTCAGGTAATTCGCGGCCTTAGCGGGGGGTGGGGGTGACAACGAGAGGCATCGAGGCAGGTCAGCCTGGGAGTCGACGCGCGGTGGCCGCCGACCGGACGGCGATCCGCGCCTCGCGGCGGGCGGTGCGTACCGCCCGCTGCATGGAACGTCGAGAGTGGCCGATGCGGTGACCCGTACGCCAGCGCATGCCGGGCTTGCCCTCGGTGTCGACGGCCGCGAGGAGGAGACCGCCCAGGAGCCCGAGGTTCTTGAGCATGTGGATCTGGTTGTTGTTCTTGGCGATCGGGTCGTCGTTCTTCCAGAACGGATGCCCGGCGATGGTCACGGGCACCAGGGTGCCGGCGAGGACCAGCGCGGCGGGCCGGCTGAACCGGCCGGTGGCCAGCATGAGCCCCGCCCCGACCTGCGTCGCCGCGTTGAGCCGGATCAACGACTCGGTGTCGGTGGGGAAGTTCGGGTGCGCCTTCTGCAGCAACGGCGCGACCTTGTCGGTCACCGGCTTGGCGGTCTCCGCCAGTCGGTGCGGGTTGCGGAAGTTGCGGTACCCCTGGATCACGAAGATGCCGCTCAGCATGGCGCGGGCGAGGGAGCGTACGGGCGTCATGGATCAGTCATACCCCCTCGCGGCGTTTGCTACCCGGTCAACCGGCGGATCCGGATCGATCCGCGGGCGCGCGCGCCACGCCGAATCGAGCGACCATCGCTGATGGACGGGGCGTGACGGGTAACGTCGCGCGGGTGACGACGCTGCGGCTCCGCCCCGAGGACCCGGCCGACGCCGGCCCGGTGCGACGGGTGCTGGCCTCGGCGTTCGCCCGCCCGGACGTGCAGACGCCGCCGGAGGTGGGACTGGTCGACGACCTGCGGGGCACCGACGCGTGGCTGCCCGAGTTGGCCATGGTCGCCGAGTACGGCGGTGAGGTCGTTGGATACGCGCTGCTCACTCGGGTGCGGGTGCGACCCGAACGGGGTGCCGTCGTGCCGGCCCTGGCACTCGGGCCGGTGGCCGTGGCACCGCACCGACAGCGGGTCGGACACGGCAGCGCGGTGGTGCAGGCCGCCCTGGACGCCGCCACCGAGCTGGGTGAGCGGTTGGTCGTGGTGCTCGGTGACCCGGCCTTCTACCGCCGCTTCGGCTTCGGACGGGCCGCCGAGCTGGGCCTCAGCAGCCCGTGGGCCGGTCTCGGTGAGCCGTGGCAGGCGCTGGTGCTGCCACCGTCCACCAGCGAGGAGGGCGCGCCGCCACGCGGCGAGGTCGTCTTTCCCCCGCCCTGGTCCCAGGTCTGACGCGCCGGCCCGCCACCGCACCCGGCGAAGGCCGACCGTTCGCGCGGTCAGGCCGGCTGGGTACGCAGGTAGCGGCCGAAGTGCGGAACGGTGAAGGCCACCGTGCCCCGCTCGCCCGAGTAGATGAGCCCCTTCTTGATCAGGGCGTCCCGTGCCGGGGAGAGGCTGGCCGGCTTGCGGCCGAGGGCGCGGGCGATCTCGGCGGTGGGCACGGCGGCGTCCATGTCGTCGCGTACCGCCCCGCTGGCTTCGCCCTCCACCAGGGACAGCGTGGCCATCGCCCGCATGTACTCACGCTCGGCCGGGGTGGCCCGCTCGAACCGGGAGCCGAAGAACCCGACCGCCAGTTCGGCCTCGGCCTCGGGCGCGGCGACCCGGACGTCGGCCGCGGTGATCGGCGACCGTGGCGCGTGATCCCAGGTCGCCTTCCCGTACGCCTGGACGAAGTACGGGTAGCCGCCGGACTTCTCGTAGAGCAGGTCGAGCGCCTTCTGCTCGTACTCCACCTCCTCGCGCTCGGCCGGCGCGCAGAGCGCCTGGTCGGCGGCGATCCGGTCGAGCCGGTCGATGCGCTGATAGCGGAAGAGCCGCTCGGAGTACGACTTGGCGGCGCTGAGCACGGCCGGTAGGTGTGGCAGCCCGGCGCCGACGACGATCAGCGGGGCGCCGATCTGGGACATCTCGTGGCAGGCGGCGCAGAGCGCCGAGACGTCCTCCGGCCCGACGTCCTGCATCTCGTCGATGAAGAGCGCGATGCCGGTGCCGACGTCGCTGGCCACGGCGGCGGCGTCGCTGAACAGCTCGACCAGGTCGATCTCGATGTCGCCGGAGTCGGCCCGGCCACTGGCGGCGGGTACGTCGATGCCGGGTTGCCACCGGTCGCGCAGCTTGGGCGCGGCCCCGCGGCCGGTCGGCGCGGAACGCTGGGCGAACGCCTTGAGCACCCCGAGAAAGGCGTCGATCCGGTCGGGGGCGCGGTGGCGTGGGGCGAGTTCGCGGACCGCCATGTGCAGCGCGGCGGCGACGGGGCGGCGCAGTGACTGGTCCGGACGAGCCTCGATCTTGCCGGTACCCCACAGTCGGTTGATCGCCTGGGACCGCAGGGTGTTGAGCAGGACGGTCTTGCCGACGCCGCGCAGCCCGGTGAGCATGAGGCTGCGCTCGGGCCGGCCGCGGGCGATGCGTTCCAGCACGATGTCGAACACGTCCAACTCGCGCCCCCGCCCGGCGAGTTCGGGTGGGCGCTGACCGGCGCCGGGGGCGTACGGGTTGCGGACCGGATCCACGCATCGCAGAATATCGGGCACTCTAACTGGGAAGCTAGATATGGATAGATGGGGCTACGGCGTGTCGAGACCGTCGAGACAAAACTAGGGCTGTCTAGCGTCCACGCTAGACAGCCCTAGTTTCGGGAATCGTCTACTGCTTCTTCAGGCAGAGCACGTAGTCGAACAGGTCGATCGAGTTGTCGTGCACGTAGTTCGCGGTCGCCTGCGGGGCGAGCGTCTCGCACCGGTCCCCGTCGGTGGTCGCCGGGATCCGCAGCAGCACCTGATAGGTGTTCGGGCCGCACGGCACCTTACGCAGCTCCGCGTCGTCCTCGCTGCCGTCGTTGACCACGCAGTCACCCTTGGCGAACTCCTCCTCCTCCTCGTCCGGCGACGGCGCGACCGAGCTCGGCGCATCGCTGGGCAGGCCGGGAGGAACGACCGGAGCGCTCGCCGACGGCACGGGCGTGACGTCGCTGTCGGAGTCGGCGATCCGCCAGGCCGCCCAGCCGACGAGACCGAGGCAGGGGCAGAGCAGAAGCAGCACGACCAACCCCACGATCAGGGCGACCTTGCGGCCGTTGCCACCGGCGGGGGCGGCGGGCGGCATCGGGTACGCGCCGGGCGGCGGCGGGCCCAACGGTGCTCCCGGCTGACCGGGGGCGGGCGGGAACGGCCCCGGTGGAGCGTTCCACTGCGCGGGCTGCTGCGGCGGAGCGTTCCACTGCGTCGGCTGCTCCGGGGGAGCGTTCCACTGCGCCGGCTGCTCCGGGGGAGCCCACTGCGAGGGTTCCGGTGGTGGCCCCCACTGCGGGAGCGTCGGATCGACCGGTGGCGGGCCGCCGGGGCCGGTCGGCGGACGCTGGTACGGGTCGTCCGGCTGCCCGGAACCCGGTGGTCCGTAGGTCGTCATGTCATCCCCAGGGTGGGTGGTCAGCGCTGCTTGAGGCAGAGCACGAAGTCGAGAGTGTCCAGCTCGCTGTCGAAGAAGTACCAGTTCGTGTAGCCCTCGACCTTGGCGCACTTGGCCTCGGCGTCGCGTTCACCGCTGGTCGCGCCGTCGACGCGGCGCAACACCTCGTACGACTTCGGCGCGCAGCCGCTGATCAGCAGCTTGGGCTTGCCGCCCGCCGCGCCGTCGTTGCGTACACACTGCCCGACCTTGACGAACCGCGGATCGGCCGACGACTCCGGCGCCGCGGCGCTCGGCGCCGGCTCCTCCGGTTCGGTCACACCGGCGGTGGGCTCCGCCGCAGCGGCCGAGCCGCTCGGCGCGGCCGTGGTCGGCGCCGGATCGTCCGATCCCCGCAGGAACCAGTACGCGCCGCCGGCCACCACCACCAGCAGCACGACGACAGCCAGCACCGCGATCAGCGGTCCCCGCCCCCGCCTCGGCGGCCCGGATTCGGGCTCGTCACCGTCGGGCTGGTAGGGCCCGGAGCCGTAGGCCGGGTTCCCGTCGACGGTCGGGTACGCGCTGCCGTAAGGCTCCGAGGCCGCGCCGCCGTACGGCGTCCCCGTTCCGCCCCCGTACTGGCCGCCGCCGTACTGACCGCCCCCGTACTGTCCGCCGCCGTGGGGCGCTGCCGGTGCGCCTCCGTACTGGCCGCCCCCGTACTGGCCGCCCTCATGGGGCGCCGCCGGTGCGCCGCCGTACGGGCCGTCGCCGTAGGAACCGGGCCGCTGCGACGCCACCGGGTAGGGCTGGACCGTCGGCGGATAGGGCTCCGCGGCCGGCGGATAGGGCTGCTGCGGCGGCCGGTTTGGCGTCTCGTCGGGGCGTTGCCCACGCCACGGGCGTCCGTAGCCCTCACCCGGTGGTCCGTAGTTCGTCATGCCGCCCTCCTGCACAAGTGGTGAGAGGCCGGCCACCAAAGCGCGACGCCGACTCCGAGGTCACCGTAGCGTGGTCCACCGATGAGCTCACCTCCACCGAGCGCCGCCGCCGCATCCGGCCGCCGCGCCGACGCCGCGCCAAGCCTGGTCTGGACCGCGTTGATCGTGGTCTACCTGCTGTGGGGCTCCACCTATCTGGCCATCCGGATCACGGTGGAGACGCTGCCGCCGCTGCTGTCCGCCACGATGCGGTTCGCGGTGGCCGGTTTGGTGCTGGCGGTGGTGCTGCGGTTGCGCCGAGGGCCGGGCGCCCTCCGCGTGCGGCCTCGACAGCTCGGCTCGGCCGCGCTGGTCGGTGTGCTCCTGCTCGCCGGTGGCAACGGCCTGGTGGTGCTCGCCGAGTCCGGGCCGCCCGGGGTGGCGCTGCCCTCCGGCGTCGCCGCCCTGCTGGTGGCGACCGTGCCGCTGCTCGTGGTGCTGCTGCGGTCGGTCACCGGCGACCGACCGCCGCTCTGGACGTTCGCCGGGTCACCGTGGGCTTCGTCGGTCTGGTGCTGCTGGTGCTACCCGCCGGCAGCGCGGACGCGGTGCCACTGGTCGGCGCGCTCACGGTGGTGGCGGGAGCCGCCGCCTGGTCGTTCGGGTCGTTCCTGTCGGGACGGATCGAAATGCCCGCCGACCCGTTCGTGGCGACCGTGTACGAGATGGCAGCCGGAGCGCTGGCCCTGGCCGTGGTCGCCGCCGGCCGGGGCGAGCTGAGTGACTTCCACCCGTCGGCCGTCAGCGCCCGGTCCTGGTTGGCGCTGGCCTACCTCATGGTGGCCGGATCGTTGGTGGCCTTCACGGCGTACGTCTGGCTGCTACAGAGCGCGCCGATCTCGTTGGTGTCGACGTACGCGTACGTGAACCCGGCGGTCGCGGTGGCGCTCGGCGCGTTGCTCGTGGCCGAGCCGATCACGCCGCAGGTGCTGCTCGGCGGGGCGGTCATCGTCGCCGGGGTGGCCCTGGTGGTGAGCACCGAACGTCCACGCCGCAAGACAGCGGAATCACGATCGGGGGCGGCGCGGACGGGAGCCCGCCGGTAACGTCCGGCCCATGTCGGCCGCCGCGCTGCTTCCGGTGGCGGCGCTCGGTGGTTTGGCCGGTCTCGTCGTACCCCCGGTGGCCCGGCGCTTCGTCGACCGGCCGGTTGGGGCGGTCTGGCTCTGTCCACCACTGGGGGCCCTGGTCTTCGTGGGGCTCGCCGCCGCGCGGGGTGACGACCCGGCGCTGCCGGTCCTTCTGGCGGTGGCGGCGGTGGGGTTGGTGCTGGCCGTGGTCGACGTGGCGTGTCTGCGACTGCCCGACCCACTTGTCGCTGCTGCCGGCGCGCTGGCTCTCGGCGGGCTGGCCGGGGCGGCGCTGCTGGCCGGCACTCCCGGGCGACTGGTCGGCGCGCTGGCCGGTGCGGCGTTCTCCGGCGCGGCACACGTGCTGCTCGCCCTGCTGCCGAGGTCCCGGTTGGGTTTCGGGGACGTGAAGCTCGCCGCCGTCCTCGGCCTGCCGCTCGGTTGGCTGGGCCGCGATGCCCTGCTCACCGGGCTCCTCCTGCCGCACCTGCTGCACGGCGGCCTGGTCCTTGGCCTGCTCGCCGCGCGACGGGTACACCGCGACACCCTGCTCCCGCTCGGCCCAGCCCTGCTGGCCGGCGCGTGGCTCGCCGCACTCCTCAACTGACCGCGCCGCGCGTCCCGGATTGGCGTCGATCATGAAGTTGTTGCCAGCCGTATCGGCGTGTCGCGGCAACAACTTCATGATCGGCGGAAAGGTCCCCCGCCGGGTCAGATCAGGCGGAGTTGGCGGTCCTTGGGACGGCGGGGTTCGGTCTCGCCGAACCGTTCGAACAGGCCCGGATCGATCGTGCCGAGGAACGGCGAGGGTGCGCAGTCGCGTTCCGCGCCGTGCCGGGTACGGCGGGCGGCGTGGCTGACGTACAGCCGGTCCTGGGCCCGGGTCAGGCCGACGAAGAAGAGTCGGCGCTCCTCGGCGACCGCGTCCTCGTCGGGCGTCGAGCCGGGCCAGCGCAGCGGCAGCAGCCCGTCCTCGGCGCCGACCAGGAACACCACCGGGAACTCAAGGCCCTTCGCGGCGTGCAGGGTCAGCAGGGTCACCGCCTCCGCGCGCGGGTCGAGCGCGTCCACCTCGGCGCCGGTGGCCAGCTGCGACAGGAACACCTCCAGGTCGTCGCCGCAGCGGTGGGCCAGCGGGGTCAGCAGGTCCACCGCCGAGCGCACGTCGTCGGGGCGGGCCCCGCTACCCGTGCCGTCCAGGGTGGGCACGGCGAACCGCTCGGCGACCGTCTGACCGGCCAGCCGCACCCGGGCCGCCAGCGACCCGGCCAACCCGTCGGCGTGCCGCAGCTCGCGGGCGATCGCCGCCACCCCGGGCCGGTCCCGAAGCCGGTCGTGCGAGCGCTTCTGTACGGGGATGTTGGCCCTGGTCAGGGCATCGACGATCGGAGCGGCCTGCGCGTCGGTGCGGTACAGCACGGCGATGTCGGAGAATGACAGCGTGGTGGACCGGCCGTCGATCCGGCCCGAGTCCAGCGATCGGTGGGACAGCCCGCCGACCAGTTCGTCGACGGTCCGGACCACGAAGTCGGCCTCGTCGGCGACGGACGACGCCGGGTATCGGCCGACCAGCGGGGCCTCCGGGTCGAGCCGGGCCGGATCCAGTCGCCGGCCCTGGACCAGCGAGGACGGCGCGATGGCCTGCACGGCGGCGGCCAGGATCGGCGCCGACGAGCGGTAGTTCCGGTTGAGCCGGACCAGCCGGGCGTCCGTGAAGTCCTGTGAGAAACGCAGAAAGTAGCCGACGTCGGCACCCCGGAAGGAGTAGATCGCCTGGTCTGGGTCGCCGATGGCGCAGAGGTTGCCGTCGGCGGGGCTGAGCAACCGCAGCAGCTCGTACTGCACCGCGTCGACGTCCTGGTACTCGTCGACGAAGATCCACCGCCAGCGGTCCCGGTACCGCTCGACCAGCTTGCGGTCCGCCCGCAGCAGCTCCACCGGCAGCGTCACCAGCTCGTCCAGGTCGACCAGGTCCTGCTTGCGCAGCCGCGCCGTGTAGCCGGCGGTGTCGTCACCCGCCTCCGACCGGGCTGCGGTCCGCTCGGCGTCGTCGGCGATCCGGAAGCCGGCCGGCAGGCCCGCCGCGTCGGCGTTCTCCCGCAGGATCGTCAGTCCCAGCGCGTGGAACGTGCCCACGGTGACGTCCTCGGCGACCGGGCCGAGCAGCCCGTCGAGGCGGTGCCGCAGCTCCTCGGCCGCACGGCGGGTGAACGTGATCGCCAGGCAGTGCTCGGGGAAGACGTTCAGCTCCGCGCAGAGGTACGCGATCCGGTGGGTCAGCGTCCGGGTCTTGCCGGTGCCCGGTCCGGCCACGATGAGCAGTGGTCCGCCGGGCGCGGACGCCGCCACCCGCTGCATCGCGTCCAAGCGGTCCAGCAGGCCGGTGCCGACCTCCTCCATGCCGGAGAGCATCGGCTCGAACGGTTCGTGTGGTGACGGCGGCGGCGCGATCGGTGGCGCGGGAGGCGGGGCCGGCTTGCGCTTCGACTCCGCCTTGGCCGCCGCCGGGCGCTTGGCCGTCGCGCGAGCCGCCGACTCCGCCGGACGTCGCTGCGACGGCACCGACACGGGTACGTCGAACAGCGTCTCCTGCGCTGTGCCAGCGCCCCTGCCCAGCTCCGCCGGATCGAACAGCGTGATCACCCCGTACTCGCCGTCGTAACCCGGCACTCGGCGTACGTCGCCCCGCCGCAGCCGCCCGATGCCCTCGGCGAGCAGCTCACCGCCGGCCTGCGCGATGTCGGACAGCGGCGTCGTGGTCAGAATTTCCAACTCGGGGCCGAGCGCCGCGAGCAGCTCGTTGAGCCGCCCCTCGACCTTCTTCGACCGGGCGCCCACCATGTTGATCTCGCCGAGGATCTCGGCGAGCGGCACCAGATGGGTGACGTCCCGGGCGTGTGCCGGCCGGTGCCCCTCCGGACGGTCGGCCAGCTCCTCCACGCGGCTGAGGACGCCCACGGTGAGCGGCTTGCCGCACTCGGGACAGCGTCCCCCGGCCTCCCGGGTCCGCTCCGGCGGCCAGTTGACGCCGCAGAGCCGGTGCCCGTCCGCGTGGTACTTGCCCTCCTCGGGGAAGAACTCGATGGTGCCGGCCAGGCCGACACCGGTGCGCAGCGCCTCCCGGACGGCGAAGTAGTCCCGCTCAGCGGTCAGCACGGTCGCCTCCCGCCCGAGGGCCGGCGGCGAGTGCGCGTCCGAGTTGGAGACGAGCTGGTACCCGTCCAGGCTGCCGACCCGCCAGTTCATCGCCGGGTCGGACGACAGGCCGGTCTCCACGGCGAAGATGTGCTCGGCCAGATCGGCGTAGCAGTCGGCGATCGCGTCGAAGCCGGACTTCGAGCCCAGCGCGGAGAACCATGGCGTCCAGATGTGCGCCGGCACGAGATACCCGTCCGGACTGGCTTCCAGGGTGATCTCCAACAGGTCCCGCGAGTCCAGACCGAGGATCGGCCGGCCGTCGGAGCCGAGGTTGCCAATGCGCCCCAGAGCGGTGTTAAACCGGGCCACCGCCTCCAGGTCGGGCAGGTAGACCAGGTGATGCACCTTGCGCGTCCGGTCGTCCCGCTTGTAGATGGTGGAGATCTCCACGCTCAGCATGAAACGGACCGCGTCCGCGTCGGTCGTACCGGCCAGTCGTGGCGGCAGCCGGCGGGCGATGTCGCGCTCCGTCTCCGGGCTGAGCCGGTAGAGCCCCGGCTCGGCCGGGCGCAGCGTCTCGGTCAGGTGGTCGTACCAGGCGGGGTGGGTGAAGTCGCCGGTGCCGAGCAGGGCGATGCCCTTGCGCCGCGCCCACCATCCGAGGGTCGGCAGGGTCAGGTCCCGGCTGCACGCGCGCGAGTACTTCGAGTGGATGTGCAGGTCCGCGACGAAGGGCGCAAGGCCACCGGGGGGTACGTCACTGAACGGGGGCACGCCGCATCCTGTCACGCCCGCCACAAGGCCCGCCCTCCGCCACGCGCGGACGTGACGTCGGCTATGCCGAGCGCAACTCCACGAGGCTGATCTGCGGCTCGGCGCCCACCCGCACCGGCGGACCCCAGAAACCGGCGCCGTTGGTCACGTAGACCTTGGTGCCGTCGACCTCACCGAGCCCGCTCACCACCGGCTGCTCAAGCTTGACGACCAGGTTGAACGGCACCACCTGACCACCGTGCGTGTGCCCGGAGAGTTGCAGGTCGACGCCGTAGCGGGCGGCCTGCTTGGCGGCGAGCGGCTGGTGTGCGAGCAGGACGACCGGGCGACTCTGGTCGCGGTCGCCGAGGGCGGCCTCGAAGTCCGGGCCGGCGGCCAGGCCGGTGCCCTTGGGGTCCGCGTTCAGGTCGTTGACGCCGGCCAGGTCGAGCACTCCGCCCCGGGCCTGGATCTCCTGCCGGCGGTTCTGCAGGACCCGCAGGCCGAGCCGGTCCACCTCCTGGACCCACTCCTCGACACCCGAGTAGTACTCGTGGTTGCCGGTGACGAAGAAATTGCCGTACCGGGAGCGCAGGTCACGCAGCGGCGCGGCGGCCGGGCCCAGCTCGGCGACCGAGCCGTCGACCAGGTCGCCGACCACCGCGACCAGGTCCGCGTCGAGGCGGTTGATCGCGGCGACGATCCGTTCGGTGTGCGCCCGGCCGCGCAGGGGGCCGAGGTGGATGTCGGAGACGGTGGCGATACGCAGCCCGTCCATGCTGCGGGGAAGCTTGGCCAGGGGGATCCGCACCCGGTCGAGGTGGGGCGGGCCGAGCGCCGTGCGGACGCCGTACCCCGTGATGCCGGTGGCGGTGAGACCGGCGAAGATGGCCGCGCCGCGCGCCAGCAGCAGGCGACGGGCCGGGTCGTGGTCCGGTGCCGCGACCGCGCCGGCGGCCGGCGGATCGGCGGGCCCGGCGGCCCCGACCAGCACCGGCTCGGGCGCGGCGGTGGTCGACTCGGCGACGGTCACCCGGCGGCGCAGCACCAGACGCGCGATGAGCATCGGCACTTCCAGCACGACCAGCGTGACCAGCAGGTAGAACATGACGGCGAGCCACAGGTAGCCCGGCCAGGCGAGCCAGTAGAGGCCGGCCTGCGTGCCGACGAGGGTGACCGGTACGAGCACCGCCAGCACTCCGGCGACGATCCCGCCGACGCGCCGCCAGCGACCTGGCGTCGTCGTGTCCCGGACGAGACGCTTCCACAGGTAGAGGTGGATCAGCCCGGTGACCAGCGCCAGTACGCCCATGAACCCTAGAACCGCCAACATGTGCGCGCCCCCTCAGCCGCCCGCGAACGGGGGTAGGACATCAATCGTGGCCCCGCCCGGCAGGGGTGCCCGACGATCATGGCAGGTGACGCCGTCCACGAGGAAACTGGCCACCCGCAGCACGGCGGCCAGTCGGTCGCCGTGCCGCTGGGACAGCTCGGCCGTCAGGTCGTCAAGAGACCGGCCGGCAGGCGTGACCTCCTCGGAGCGGCCTGCGGCGGCCCGCGCCCCGGCGAAGTAGCGGACGGTCAACGGCCTCGGTTCCACGACTCAACCCCCGATCGCGGACATCGGCCGGGTCGGCTGGAGGAAGGTCGGGTCGTCGATGCCGTGCCCGGCCCGCTTGCCCCACATCGCGGTACGCCATCGCCGTGCCAACTCGTCGTTGGTCGCGCCGTCGCGCAGCGCCGCCCGTAGGTCGGACTCCTCGGTGGCGAACAGGCAGGCCCGCACCTGACCGTCGGCGGTCAGCCGGGTGCGGTCGCAGTCGCCGCAGAAGGGCCGGGTGACGCTGGCGATCACGCCGACCCGGGCCGGGCCGCCGTCGACCAGCCAGGTCTCGGCGGGCGCCGCGCCGCGCTCGGCCGGGTCGGGGCTGAGGTCGAACCGGGTACGCAGGGAGGCCAGGATCTCCTCGGCGGTGACCATCGTGCTCCGGTCCCAGCCGTGCTGCGCGTCCAGCGGCATCTGCTCGATGATCCGCAGGTGGTAGCCGTGGTCGAGCGCGAAGCGGAGCAGAGCCGGCGCCTCGTCCTCGTTGACCCCGCGCATCAGGACTGAGTTGATCTTTACGGGGTCGAGACCCGCCGCCGCCGCCCCGGCGAGCCCCGCCAGCACCGCGTCCAGGCGAGGACGGCGGGTGAGCTGGGCGAACCGGGCCGCGTCCAGTGTGTCCAGCGAGACGTTCACCCGGTCCAGGCCGGCCGTCCGCAGCGCGGGCGCCAGCCGGTCCAGGCCGATGCCGTTGGTCGTGAGCGAGATCCGGGGGCGCGGATCGAGCGCGGCGACCGCGCCCACGATGCCGAGCAGTCCGGGCCGGATCAACGGCTCCCCGCCGGTGAACCGCACCTCGGTCACACCGAGCTGCTCGACGGCCACGCGGACCAGCCGGATGATCTCCTCGTCGGTGAGCAGCTCCGGGCCGGCCAACCAGGGCAGCCCCTCGGCCGGCATGCAGTACGTGCACCGCAGGTTGCACTTGTCGGTAAGAGAGACGCGCAGGTCCCGCGCGACGCGGCCGTACCGGTCGACGAGGACGCCGTCGGTACGTCGGTCGATACTCACCGGTCGACCGTAGCGCGCTCGACGCCGCCCAGGACGGCTCGGGCGACCTGGACAACCGTGTCGCGGTAACCGGCGCCGAAGAGCGCGGTGTGCACGAGCAGCAGATGCAGCTGGTGCAACGGCACCCGCTCGCGCCAACCGTCGGCCAGCGGCCAGCTCTCCCGGTAGACGGCCAGCACCCGGTCCAGGTGCGCGACGCCACCGAAGAGCGCCAGTTGGGCGAGGTCGGTCTCGCGGTGCCCGCCGTGCGCTGCCGGGTCGACCAGCCAGGCCCGCTCGTCGATGCCCCACAGCACGTTGCCCGGCCACAGGTCGCCGTGGACGCGGGCCGGCGGCTCGTCCCCGCCGAACTCACCGACGCGCCCGATCACCCGCTCGATGAGCGCGGCATCGCTGGTGGTCAGGGCGCCGCCGTCGACCGACAGGCGCAGGTAGGGAACGAGTCGCCGCCGCGCGAACCACGTTGACCAGGGGCCGTCGTCGGGGGTGTTGTCCTGGGCAAGCGCACCGATGAAGCCGTCCCAGGGCGCGCCGAAGGCAGGCGCGCCGGCCCGGTGCAGGGCGGCCAACTCCCGGCCGAAGCGATCGGCGGCCTGCGGCGTCGGCTCGCCGGGCTCCACCCAGTCGAGCGCCAGCAGGTCGGGCAACGCCACGATCACCTCGGGTACGCCGATCGCGTCGGCCTCCCGCAGCCAGCGCAGCCCGGCGGCCTCGGCGGCGAAGAAGCCCTCGGGCACCGGCCGGCCGGACCCCTCCGGCCAGGACTTCGCGAAGACCGAGTGACCGTCGTCAAGCGTCAGCCGGGCGGCGGCGCAGATGTCGCCCCCGGCGACCGGCGTCTCCCGGAGCCGCTGATGGGTCCGGAACGTCGGCAGGTGTGCCGGATGCGCGCGCAGGTACGCCAGGTCCATCAGCGCACGGTAGCGGCTGCCCATGACACGGTGGTGTCGTGTGAGCACATCGAATCGCTTCTACCTCTGGGAATACGCTCCGTAGTTGTGGATAAGTCGCGTGTCATCCACAGGGTCTGGAAGGCTCCGCGGCGCGGACGCAGCCTTCCTGCATGACCTCGACCGAACGTCCGAAGCTCTCCGTCCGCTCGCCCGCAGATCTGATCGCCGCCGTGCCGTACCTGCTCGGCTTCCACCCGGCCGACAGCGTGGTCGCGGTGGCGCTGCGCGGTCGACAGATCATTTTCGCCGCCCGCGCTGACCTGCCCGAGCCCGCGACGGACCCGGTCGACCGTGCCCGGCACCTGGCCGGGGTGATCCACCGGCAGGGCGCGGACGCCGCCACCGTGGTGGGCTACGGGTCACCCGAGAGGGTGACCCCGAGCGTGGACGCGGTGCGCGCCGCCCTGACGGCTGCCGGCCTGGAGGTGCTCGACGCGCTGCGGGTCACCGACGGCCGGTGGTGGTCCTACCTGTGCACCGAGGTGGACTGCTGCCCGCCCGAGGGTCGGCGCTACGACCCGCAGGCCAATGCGGTGACCGCGTCGGCCGTGTTCGCCGGTCAGGTCGCCCTCCCCGATCGGGCGGCCCTCGTGGCGCAGGTGTCGCCGGTGGCCGGCCCGGCCCGCGAGGCGCTGCGGGCGGCCACCGTCCGGGCCGAGCGACGGCTGGTCGAGCTGATCGAGCGGGCGCCCGCCAGCGACCTGCTGGGCGGGCGGGCCGTCCGCTCCGCCGGGGTGACGGCCGTCCGCGACGCGCAGCGCCGGCACCGGCGCGGTGAGCGGCTCGACGACGACGAGGTGGCCTGGCTCAGCCTGCTCCTCGGGCACCTGCCCGTCCGCGACCACGCCTGGGAACGCACCGACGGCCGTGACCGCGACATCGACCTCTGGACGGACGTGCTGCGCCGGGCCGAGCCGGAGTTGACCGCCGCGCCCGGCGCGCTCCTCGCGTTCGCGGCGTGGCGGGCGGGTCAGGGGGCCCTGGCGGCGGTCGCGCTGGAACGCACGCTGAGCCTGCACCCCGAATACTCGCTGGCCCTGCTCCTGGACGACCTGCTCCGGCGGGGCGTACCCCCCTCGGAGCTGGACGGCTGGCCCTCGGTCGGTCTGCCCGGCGTGGTCCGCCCCCGTAAGCGACGTCGACGTGGCCGCCGCTGACCAGTCCGGCCGAGCGTCCGGTAGTACCACTGGTGCTACCAGGGTTGCTAGGCTGACGACCATGACCGTGAAGCGCTCCGTCAGCCTTCCCGACGACGTCGCGGAGTGGCTCGACCAGCAGCCCAACGTCTCCGCCGCGATCACCGAGGCGGTACGCGCCCAGATGGCCGTCGTCCACCTCCGGGAGGTGTTGCGGCGAGCCGGCATCGAGGTGACCGAGGAGGGCAGGGCGCGGTGGCGTGAGCGGTTGGCGACACCCATCCCGGCGGACGCCCTCGCCGAGGGGCGCCGCATGCTGGGTCGTGCCGAATGAGCGATCGGATCGCGGCCGTGTTCGACGCGTCGGCGCTGACGGCCTACATCGAGGGCAACATCTCGGTCGGAGAGTTGATGCTGGAGGTCGCCGATGAGGGCCGGCAGGTGGCGGTCCCGGCCGCCTGCTTGGCGGCCGCCGTCGCGGACGCGGGTGACGAGGTTGGCGCGGCGCTGCTCGCCCTGCTGGTCAGTGCTCCGATGATCCGTGTGCTGCCGCTCGACGCCGACGGCGTACGCGACACCGGCACGCTGGCCCGCGCCGTGGGTGGAGACATCTCGCTCGGGCAGGCGGCCAGTGTCGCCCTCACGCACGAGGCGCACTACGCGACCGCGCGGCCCGACCTGGCCGCGAAGGCGCTGCCCGCCAACTGGAGCATCCTCAACCTGGCCTGACGGGCCGCCGTCCGTCCGCAGATCCTGGACGGAAACCGTCCCTGGAGGGGCCCGTTCCTTCCACGATCTCGTTCAGCGGTCAGTCGAGGCCAATGCGCCAATCGTTGCTGCGCATCAGAGAGCCGCTACCCGGTGGGTACTCGAAATCGCAGGGGCCGAGAAGAGTGAAGCCAAGGCGGTGGCAGAGCGCATTGGAGGGGACGTTCTCGACCGAGGGGAACGCGTGCAGGCCTTGGGGTGCGTCGGAGCGGCGGGCAACCGCGCGGACGATGGTGATCAGGGCGGTGCCGGCTGCGAGCGCAATGCCTCGGCCCTGGTAGGGCGGTAGGACGTTCCAGCCGGTCTCGTAGATCTGCTCACCCTGCCAGTCACGCTGGTGATAGGCGATGCTGCCCACCATCTCGTTGCCAAGCAGTACGGCGTACATGCGGCCGCGGCCGGTTGCGGGCATGGCAAGGTATCGGCGGTGCCGGGCAAGCAGTTGTTCCTCCGGCTCGGGACCGCCGACGTGACGACGCATCTGCGGAGTGTTGATCCGGCGCAGGAGGTCGAGCGCGGTTGCCGACCACGGCTCGAGACGAACGTCCATGCCGCTCCGCTCGGCGGGCGTCAGGGCCATCAAGCACCAGCCAGGCCATCGCGACCCGCTTCGACGAGCTCGCCGTGCGCTGCGTAAGGCACGGTAGAGATCGCCGCCATCATCGAGTGGCTGTGACCGACGTCGACACGGGCCCTTACCCGACCGGGCCGATCTCCGTCGCCAGCCTGACGAAGCTGGCCCAGGCCGCCGGCTCGAACGTCAGCGTGCCGGCGTCGCGGTCCTTCGTGTCGCGGACGAGCACGACGCCCGGCAGATTGTCGGCCACCTCGACGCACGCTCCACCGTTCGAGCTGCTGCGGGTGCTCTTGCGCCAACGGGCGCCGGTCACGTCATCCATGCTCGCGCTCTCATCAGGTCGATGGTCAGGTCTCGCGGTAGCGCTAACGACCTCACGCTATCCCACACCGCCCACAAGGGAGCAACGTCATTACTGATGCGCCCGGCCGCCTGGTCGTCGAGGTAGCCGACGTCGCCGCCGTCCGGCGTGCTGGCGATGACGAACGGCCCGGCCTGGCCGGGGTGAAATCCGGCCGTGAGGGGGAGTACGTGGATCATCACGGCCGGCCCCACTTGGCCGCCGTTTTCGGGTCCACCCCGATCTCGGCCGCGAGACTGTCCGCTGTCAGGCCGGATGCTGACATCGCTTCGGCGACTGCCCGGTTCATCCACGGCTCCTCTCGAACGTCCCAGACGTCCACAGGAGATATTGCTACGCAGTGTATTCGACTCGCAACCCTTGGAAGTCTCCTCTGTGAAACGGCGCGGCTGACAGGGGCCCCGAGACCCGGCGGTCGCGTTCGTGTCAGGGCCGCCCCGCGGGCGAGCACTCCGGGGCGGCCCTCCCAACGAGGAGGGGGACCATGCCGCCCAAGCCCACGAACCCGCCACCGCTCAAAGCCGGTGACCTTGTTCGCCTGACCCGCGCCGCGAGCCCGCAGTTCGTCCGGCCGATCACGGTCCGGATCATCCGCGAACTCACCGACCGCCACACCTACCACGGCTGGACCTGGATCGAGGCGTACGAGCTGGGTTCGGACGGCACCGCACGGGCCAGGCGGGAGCTGTTCGTGCTCCGCGAAGGGGCCGACCTGCTGACGTCCGGGCCGACCAGCCGCCAGGTGACTCGGCGTGACCCGGTGTGGGCTGTCAGATGACCGAACACCCGTTGCTCAAGCCGACGTGGCGCTGCCGCACCTGCGGGATCGCGTGGCCCTGCTCGGCTGCCAAACTGCGGCTGCTCGGCCAGTACCGGGGCCGCCGCGACGAACTGGTCGAGCACCTGACAGCACTACAGGCCGAGGCGACCGAACACCTCACCGACCTGTACGGCGGCCCGCCCCCGGGCAACCTGACCGACCGTTTCGTCGGATGGGTCCAGGCTCGGTGACGGCGCGGGACTCGGTCGACCGCCGCGCGTCAGGCCGGTTGCTCCACCGTGATCCGCTGTGGGCCGGCGTACACGTTCATGGTCCGGCCGCGCAGGAATCCGACGAGCGTCATTCCCGCCTCCTCGGCCAGCTCGATCGCCAGGGTGCTCGGTGCGGACACTGCCGCCAGCAGCGGCAGTCCCGCCATCCAGGCCTTCTGAGTCAGCTCGAAGCTCGCCCGGCCGGACACCAGCAGCAGGTGCCCGGTCAACGGCAGGTGTCGTTCCCGCACCGCCCAGCCGATGACCTTGTCCACGGCGTTGTGCCGGCCCACGTCCTCCCGCAGTGTCACCAGCTCACCGGCCGGGGTGAACAGCCCCGCCGCGTGCAGCCCGCCGGTGCGGTCGAAGGCGCGCTGGGCGGCCCGCAGCCGGTCGGGCAGCTCGGCGAGGAGCGTGGCCGGTACGACGAGCGGGTCCTGGACGACCGGAAACAGCGAGCGGGTACGGACCGCGTCGATGCTGGCCTTGCCGCAGACCCCGCAGGAGCTGGTCGTGTAGAAGTTCCGGGACGGGTCGGTGGTCGGTTCCGGGACGCCGGGGGCGAGCACCACGTCCACCACGTTGTACGTGTTCGGAGTCCCCGCGCCGGCGCAGAGTTGAGCGGTCAGCACGTCGTCGGTGGACCGGATCAACCCCTCGGTCAGCAGGAAGCCGATCGCCAGGTCCAGGTCGTCTCCGGGGGTGCGCATGGTGACGGCGAGCGGCTTGCGTCGGCCCGGACCGGCCGGGCCGACGCGGATCTCCAGCGGCTCCTCCACCGAGAGGGTGTCCGGCCGTCTGACGGCTGCGCGTCCGTCGGCCGCGTCCAGGTCGATCCGCAGTACGCGCCGTCGGTCAGTCGCCCGTCCCATCCCGCCATCCTGCACCCCACTCCGGCTGGCCCGCACGGCCGCCGCCCATCAGGCACCCCGCAGCGCTCGGCGGTCGAGCGCCGGCACGGCTACCGTGACCGGGTGGGGACGTACGCCGCCGTGGTGCTCGCGGGTGGGGCCGCCCGCCGGATGGGCGGGGTGGACAAGCCCGCGCTGCCGGTCGGTGGTCGCTCGATGCGCGACCGGGTGCTGGCCGCGGTGGGGGATGCCGCGCCCCGGGTGCTGGTCGGGCCTGCTGACGGCGTGCCGGACGACGTACGGGTGACGCGCGAGGATCCGCCCGGAGGTGGACCGGTCGCCGCGACGGCGGCCGGGTTGGCGCTGCTCGACCGCGACACGACGCTCGTCGCGCTGCTCGCCGCCGACCTGCCGTTGCTCACCCGCGCCGCCATCGGCGACCTGCTGACCCACCTCGCCGCCGCTGGGAGGCCAGCATCCGCCGCCCCGGCGGACAGCCCGGCCGGCCCGAAAGCCGCCCCGGCGGACAGCCCGGCACTCGCCGCCCCGGCGGACAGCCCGTCCGGCCCGAAAGCCGGCACTGTCTTTCACACCGAGCCTGTCGACGGGGTGTGCTTCGTCGACGCGGACGGACGGCGGCAGTCGCTCTGCGGGGTGTGGCGGGTTGAGGCGCTGCGGTCCGGGCTGCTGCGGCTGGCCGCCGACCGGGGCGGCAGTCTGGCCGGTGCTTCGATGCGGGCGCTGTTGGTCGGTCTGGCGATTCACGACGTGCCGTGGGTCGGTGCCGGTCCGCCGCCCTGGTTCGACTGCGACACTGACGAGGACGTACGCCGGGCGGAGGAGTGGGTGCGATGACGGTGTTGGACGACTGGGTCACGGCGGCCTGCGCCGAGGTGGGTCTGGACCCGGCCGAGGTGCCGGTTCCGGCGGTGCTGGACCTGGCCCGCGACGTCGCCCACCAGGTGGTGCGACCGGGTGCGCCGGTCAGCGCGTACCTGCTGGGGTTGGCCGTCGGTCGTGGCGCCGATCCGGCGGACGCCGCGGCCCGGCTCAGTGCCCTCGCGGCCGACTGGCCGGTCGGCCTCGACGCTGAACTCGCCGACCCCACCTTCTGACCGCCGCGCCCCGTGCGGGTGTCACGACGCCGGGTGTCCGATCCCGGTCCGGGCTGATTCGAGCCGAGTGGACCGTGGGTAGGGTGATCGGAACGGACGGAGGCGATCATGACGGCTGACCACCCCTCGGCGTCGGACGGAGAGCCCGGCGGTACACCCGAGCCGGCGGAGTCGATCCTGCTCGACGACCCCAGCACCACCGATCTGCGGGCCAAGGTGACGGAGGCCTGGCGGGAGTTCGCCCGGATGCTCGCCTTGCGGCTACGGGAGCTACCGGCCGGCGCGCACCTCGAACTGACCCTCGATCCCACCGCCTCCGGTACGGGCGACGCCGTCTACTCGATCAGCGTCGACGCGACCGACGACGGCGGTCTGTCCGCTCGGGCGGTCGGTAACGCGGCGCTGCCGCAGGGCTACCGGCTGGACCGTGCCGCTGTGGCGGACATGGTGGCGCTCGGCTGGTCCCCGCCCGGCGTGGTGGCCGGTTCCGGCGGCGCGTTCGGGCTGGACGGCACGGTGGCGGAGGCCAACCGGATCGCCCCGCTGCTGTCCCGGACGCTGCGCGACGTGTACGGCGCACCCCACCCGGCCTTCCTCGTCTACCTGGTGCACGACGCCGAGGGCGAGCCGCTGGCCGTCGAGCCGTTGGGCACCGCGCGCAGCGAGTTCGGCCCGGACGCCGACGTGGAGGGGGACCTTCAGGAGGCGTTGGCCGAGGCGTCCGCCGACCGGGACGACGTGCTGGACCTGCCGGAGCGCGTCCGTACCGTGGTGTCCACGATGTTGAAGTCCGACGCCGAGCGGTTGCAGATCGACTCGGACGGCGACATCACCATCCGGGCCGGCTCGGCGATGGTCTTCGTGCGGGTGCGGGACAACCCGCCGCTGGTGGACGTCCTCTCCCCGGTCCTCACCGAGGTCGAGCCGACCGAACGGCTCTACGTCAAGCTGTCGGAGCTGACCAACCGCATGCCGATCGGCCGCCTCTACTGTGCCGACGACACGGTCTGGGCCTCCATCCCGGTCTTCGGCCGTAACTTCCAGGCGACCCATCTCATGCTGGCCGTGCAGGTGATGACCGGTCTCGCCGACGAGTTGGACGATCGTCTGCACGGTGAGTTCGGCGGCAAGCGCTTCTTCGGCGAGGGCGACAAGCCGGGTCGCGGTGACGATTCCCAGCACCGCACCGGCATGTACCTCTAGCTGGCAGCCACGTCCAACAGGGTCTTGCCGACCGTCGCGCGCGCCTCGATGGCGGCGTGCGCGTCGGCGGCGCGTTCGAGGGGGAAGCGCTGGCCGACCAGCGGCCGGAGCTGCCCGGCCGCCGCGTCCGCCAGGACCCCGATGGTGTACGCCCGCAGCCGCGCGGGCGTCACGTCCGGCCGGATCAGCGTGATCCGGCGTTGTGCGGCGGCGTCCGGTGTCACGGGGGACCACTCGCCGCTGGCCAGCCCGTAGCTGATCATCCGGCCGCCCGGGGTCAACAGCTCGAACGCCGCCCTGGCCACCGAGCCGCCGACGCCGTCGAACACCACGTCGACCCCGCCCGCCGCGTCGCGGACGCCATCGGCCCAGCCCGGCCGTAGGTAGTCGACCGCCACGTCGGCGCCCAGCCCGCGCAGCAGGGCCACCTTGCGCGGTCCGCCGGCCACGCCGATCACGCGTGCGCCGGCCCGCGCCGCGATCTGGACGAGCATGCTCCCCACCCCACCCGCGGCGGCCTCGACCAGCACGCGGTCGCCGGCGCGGACGCCGACCGCCTCGACGAGCATGGTGGCGGTACGCCCGTCGGCGAGCAGCGCCACGGCCGCGTCCAGTGCCAGCCCGGCCGGCACGTCGATGGGCGCCGACGCGTCCACCGCGACCTGTTCGGCGTACCCGCCGGAGCCGCCGGTGGCGGTGACCACCCGGTGCCCGATGCGGGCCGGGTCGACGTCCGACCCGACGGCGGTGATGACGCCGCCGACGCCGTTGCCGGGGATCAGCGGCGGGGTGTACCGGTTCGGCCCGGGACGCCCCGAGCGCTGCTGCGTCTCGACGAAGGTGACGTTCGCGTGCGCGACGTCGATCAACACCTGGCCGGGGCCGGGCGTCGGGTCCGGCGCCGGGCCGGGCGTCAGCATCTCGGGACCGCCGAATTCACGTAGCCAGATCGCCCGCATCGCTCCCCCTCGTGTAGTGCCAGGCCGCCACGAGTCCAACACCTGAACCAGACTTGAGGTCAAGCCGCGAATTGAGGGTCGAGTCGCGCGGTGGACGGTCAGGCGCGGGTGGACGGCCCGACGCCGGGGGATTCGACCAGCCGGGACAGCACGATCGTGCTGCGGGTGGACGTCACGAACGACTCGGCGCGCAGCCGCTCGAGGGCCGCCTCGAGGTGGGCGATGTCGGCGGCGCGCAGGTGCACCAGCGCGTCCGCCTCGCCGGAGACGGTGTACGCGCCGACCACCTCGGGGTGTCGGCGGGCGGCCACGCCGATCTGCGCCGGGGTGGTCCGGCCGGCGCAGAACAGCTCGACGAACGCCTCGGTGGTCCAGCCGACGGCGGCCGGGTCGACGACGGCCGTGAATCCCCGGATGACGCCGGTGGCGCGCAGTCGGTCGACGCGGCGCTTGACCGCCGGGGCGGAGAGTGACACCCGGGTGCCGATGTCGGCGTACGACGCACGGGCGTCGGCGACAAGCAACGCAATGATCCGCTGGTCAACGGCGTCTATCTGCAACGTTCCGCCTCTGGGAAGCAATGGTTGTGGCTGTTACCAAAGTTCAACGATACCTACTCTTGGTGACCGTGAACCAGCAGCGAGTCTCGCGAAAGCGGACATATCTCATGTGCTCGCCCGAGCATTTCGCGGTCGAGTACGCGATCAATCCGTGGATGGACGTGACCACCCCGGTCGACCGGGACCTGGCCGTCAAGCAGTGGGACCGGCTGCGCGAGACGCTTGTCGGTCTCGGCCACGAGGTGCACCTGCTCACGCCGGAGCCGGGGCTGCCCGACATGGTGTACGCCGCCAACGGCGCCTTCGTGGTCGACGGCAGCGTCTACGGCGCGCGGTTCAAGCACGAGCAGCGGACCGCCGAGGCCGCCGTGCACCACGCGTTCTACGAGCAGCAGGGCTGGCGTTTCCTGGCCCCGAGCGAGACCAACGAGGGCGAGGGCGACTTCGCGTACGTGCCGGAGGCGCACGGCGGACTCATCCTGGCCGGGCACGGCTTCCGTACCGAGATCCCGGCGCACGCGGAGGCGCAGGAGGCGCTGGGTCGGCCGGTGGTGTCGTTGCGGCTGGTCGACCCGCGCTTCTACCACCTGGACGTGGCGCTCGCCGCCCTCGACGACGCGAACATCGTCTACTTCCCCGGCGCGTTCTCGGCGGCCAGTCAGCGCGTCCTCACGCAGCTCTTCCCGGACGCGGTGATCGCCGACGACGAGGACGCCCTGGCCTTCGGGCTCAACCTCGTCAGCGACGGCGCGAACGTGGTGCTCAACAGCGAGGCCACCCGACTGGCGGGCAAGCTCAAGGCCGCCGGTTACACACCGGTGCCGGTCGAGCTGGCCGAGCTGAAGAAGGGCGGCGGCAGCGTGAAGTGCTGCATCGCCGAACTGCGGCACTGACCCGAACGGCGCCGCGTACGGCAGGGGCCGGCCTCCCGTGGGAGGCCGGCCCCTGCTTCGTCCGGTGGGCGATCAGCCCAGCGTGGCCAGCTCGTTGATCAGCACGTTCGACATGACCTGACCGTCCTGCTGGACCTCCCGCAGGTACCACTTCTGTTGCGGGGTACGCGGCTGGTTGAACTGCCAGATGCCGCGCGGGCTGTCGATCTGGCCGATCTTGCCCAGCGCCAGGTTGACCTGCTGCGGGGTGGGCGCTCCGCCGGTCAGCTGGATGGCCTGGTCGAGCACCTGGGCCGCGTCGTACGACGCCATCGCGTAGGTCGTCGGCGTGCTCTGGTGCTTCTTGCGGTACGCCGAGGCGAAGACCCGGTTCGACGTGTTGTTGAGGTCGGCCGAGTAGTTCAGGGCGGTCTGGATGCCCAGCGCGTCCCGGTCCAGGCTGTCCAGCACGGCGCCCTCGGTGAGGAAGCCGGGGGCGTACACGGGCCCGGAGAACTGGTCGCGCAGCTGCTTGATGAACTCGACGGCGGCCGCACCCGCGAAGAAGCAGAACACGGCGGTCGGGTCCTTGCGCAGCGCCTTCTCGATGTCCGCCGAGTAGGTGGTCTTGCTCGGGTTCGGGGTGGGGCTGGTGTTGGTCACCGGGTCGGCGATGCGCGGGTCGGTGGCGCCGAACTCCTGCTTGAAGCCCCGCACGACGTCCGGGCTGCCCACGTTCTCCGGCATGATGATCGCGATCCGGCCGTTCGCCGGGAGCTGGTCGCGCAGGTAGCGGCCGAGCGCCCGCCCGGCCTCGTCCAGCACGTACGAGGTACGCCAGATGTAGACGACGCTCTGCAGGCTGCTCGGCGAGGCGTTCGACCCGATGAGCGGGACCCGGGCGTCCTCAATGGTGTCGCGGATACCCACCATCACCGACGAGTTGACCACGCCGGTGAGCGCCAGCACGTTCTGCTTGAGGAGCTGGTCGACGGCGGCCTTGCCGGTCTTGGCGTTCTCGCCCTCGTCGGCGGTGAGCAGCTCGACCGGGTGCCCGCCCAGTTGTTGGTTGTGCAGGTCGAGGAAGAGTTGGAAGCCGTTGGTGATGTCGTCACCGATGGACTTGAACCCGCCGGCCTTCGGCGCGATCAGACCGATCTTGATCGGGTTCTTGGTGACGGTCGGCTGGTCGACGGTGTCGGAGCCGCACGCGGTGGCGAATCCGGTCGTACCGAGCGCGGCCATCAGTTGGAGCGCCCGCCTGCGATTCATCTGCGACACCGAGTTCCCTTCCAGGAGCGTTGCAGGGCGAACAGCGCCCCTCCGGCGTTCTACCTGGTCGGCGACGCTGCGTCAATGGCTATAGATCATCGTGCAGGGACCGCAACGCATCCCGCACCCTGGGCCAGGCCGAGGACTCCGGGTCGATCAGCCCGAAATGCTCGCATCCGGGCAGCTCAACAAGGGAGATATCGGATCCCACGCGATGAGCTGCCGCCACGAAATCCCGGCTCATCGAGACCGGCACCTGTTCGTCAAGTGAGCCATGTATCACTACCGTGCGTGTTGGCGTCGGTACCAATGACCGTGGATCGGCCGCCGCGTACCGGTCCGGCACATCCCCCGGGCCACCTCCGAGCAGCGCGGCCACCGCTCCGGAGTCCAGGTCCAGCCGGTACGCCTCGGCGAGATCGGCGACCGGGGCCAGGGCCAGCACCCCGCCCACCGTCGACGGCGCGGTGGCCGCCGCGTACAACGCCAGGTGGCCACCGGCGGAATGACCGATCAGGATCGGCGCGGTCCCGCTCACCCGACCGGGCAGCGCCTGCGCGACCAGCTCCGGCAGCGCCGCGATCCCGGCGAGGGCGTCGGTCAACGTGCCCGGCCAGCCACCGCCCGGTTGCCCGGTACGCCGGTACTCCAGTTGCGCCACCGGGTACCCGTCGGCCGCGAGCGTGGCGGCCAGCGGTCCGGTGTGTCGCCGGTCGTACTCGGCCCGCCAGAAGCCCCCGTGGACTACGACGACCAGCGGCCGGGCCGGCCCGGAACCGGCTGGGCGGCGAAGGTCGGCGATCTGGTCGGGGTGATCGCCGTACGCCACCGTCCGGTCCGGCGCGGGCGCCGGCCGGGTCAGCACGGCGCGCGGGTCGGCAGACATGGCGCGACGGTAGCGCGCCCCGCCCGGGTGGTTCGGCCCAGGGGAGTCGGTCCCGGGCGGCATGGGCCGGACCTCCTGGGTAAAGATGGACCCCATGACCGCTGAGCAGAACGACCAGCCCGGCCCCGACGACTCCGGCCACTCCGGCACCGTGGTGGTGGTCGGTCCGGACGGGCGGCCGATCGGCACCGTGCAGACCGAGGAGGGCCACGGCGAGGACCCGACCCGCCTGGTCGAGCAGCCGGCCAAGGTGATGCGGATCGGCAGCATGATCAAGCAGCTGCTGGAGGAGGTCAAGGCCGCCCCGCTGGACGACGCCAGCCGGCACCGGATGCGGGAGATCCACGAACGCTCGATCGTCGAGCTGAAGGAGGGTCTGGCACCCGAGCTGCGTGACGAGCTGGAGCGGATCTCGCTGCCCTTCACCGAGGACAAGGCGCCCAGCGAGAGTGAGCTGCGCATCGCGCACGCCCAGCTCGTCGGCTGGCTGGAAGGCCTGTTCCACGGCATCCAGGCCGCACTGGTCGCCCAGCAGATGGCCGCCCGGGTTCAGCTTGAGCAGATGCGCGGCGGCCGGCAGGCGCTGCCCAGCGGCCCCGGCGGGGTCGTCCCCGGCATGCCGGGCATCGGCCAGCCGGCCGGCGGTGAGGGTCACAACACCGGTCAGTACCTCTGACCGGTCACTGGACCCCGAAGACCTTCTCCAGGTACGCGGCCACGCCGTCCTCGGAGTTCGAGCCGGTCACCTCGTCGGCGACCGCGAGGACGGCGGGGTGCGCGTTGGCCACCGCCACGCCGCGCCCCGCCCAGCTCAGCATCGGTACGTCGTTCGGCATGTCGCCGAAGGCGACCACGTCCGCCGCGGCCACGCCGAGCCGGTCGCAGTACCAGTCGAGCCCGGCCGCCTTGGTCACCCCGGCCGCGGAGATCTCCACCAGCCCTGAGGACGACGAGTGCGTCGCCTCGGCCAGCCCTTGCAGCGCCCTGGCGATCAGCGCCGCGAACGCGTCCGGGTCCTGCTCGCCGGCCCGGGCGAGGAGCTTCACCGCCGGTACGGAGAGCAACTCCTCCGGCGTCTCGATCGGCCGGATGGCGTCGGCGTCGGCATCCCAGCGCAGCGGGTAGTCCGCCTCGTGACGCATCTCCCGGCTGTCCAGGATCTCCACGGCGAAGCGGATGCCGGGCACCTCGGCGCGCAGCCGCCGGGCCACCTCCACCAGATGCTGTGGCGCGAGCGGGTCGGCCCGTAACACCTCGTCGTTGAACGGGTCGTAGACCACGGCGCCGTTGGCGCAGACCGCCGGCAGAGGCTCGGCCAGCTGGTCGTACACCATCTTGAGCCAGCGGACCGGGCGGCCGGTGACCAGCACGACCGGCGTGCCTCGCGCGGAGATCCGCGCGAGCACGTCGGCGGTGTGCGGGCTGACCGTGTGGTCGTCGTGGATCAGCGTGCCGTCGATGTCCGTGGCTACCAGCCGGGGTGTCTCTCCCATCATCGGGAGAGTAGTCGGTCCAGATACACCGCCACTCCGTCGTCATCATTACGCAGGGTCACTTCGTCGGCGGCCGCGCGGACGTCGGGGTGAGCGTTGGCGACCGCCACCCGCGACCAGCCGGCCCACTCGAACATCGGCAGGTCGTTGGGCATGTCGCCGAAGACCAGCACGTCGGCCGGGTCGACCCCGAGCGTCTGCGCCACGACGGTCAGCCCGGTCGCCTTGTCCACCCCGGGCGGGCAGATCTCGATGAAATCGAGCCCGGCCTGGGTGAGCGTGGCGACCTGCGGCTCGACGATCCGGCGGGCCACCGCCAGCAGTTCATCCACGTGGTGGTCGGCGGTCCTGGCGAACGCCTTGAGCACGTCGCAGGAGAGGCACTCGTCGCGGGTGCGCGCCTCGAACCGGTCCTGGTAGGGCCAGCTCGGGTGGTAGTCACCCCAGAGCGGGGCGTCGTGCTCGTCGGACGCCTCGACCATCACGGTCAGCGGGCCGACCTCGGCCTCCAGGTCGGCGAGCAGCCGGGCCAGCACCTCGGCGGGCAGGCGCTCGTCGCGGAGCACCACCGGGCCGGCCGGGTCGCTCTGGTCGACCACACGTCCGCCGCCGGCCATCACCAGAAAGTCGGCGGCGCGGATGTCGTTGCGGGTCAGCTCGGTCAGGCGAGGGCCGCGTCCGGTCGCGCCGACCACCGGAATACCGGCGGCCCGCACCCGGTCGAGCACCCCGTGGGTGTACGCGGAGACGGTGTCGTCACTGCGGACGAGTGTTCCGTCGAGGTCGGTAGCGATCAGCTTGGGCAGTCCCGGGCGGGTCATCGTTCCTCCTTCGCCCGCCGCCGTCGCAGCCAGCCGTGCGGTCCTGGTCGAGACCCGGCGTGACGGCGGGCAGCAACCGTACCTCGCGGAAAGGGTCGCAACCATGGCTTCCCGGCGAATCGGGCACCAACGCGCGGCACCCGACAGGTGTCCAACCCCGCCCCCGCACCCCGTCCCCCGCGCCCGCGCCCCGCGCCTCGTCGATCTTGCACTTTCGGTGGCTGATTTGTGAGCTTTTGCGCCTTATATGACAACAGAAACCGCAAGATCGGCGCGGTGGTGGGGCGGCGCGGGGGTGGGGTGAGGTCAGGTGGGGTTTTCGGGGCGGGCGAAGGGGGTGGCCGGTTCCACCGTCAGGTCGGCGGGGGCGGGGAGGCCGTCGTCGAGTGGACCCGGGTCCGGGCGGCGACGCCAGGACCGCATCGCGGGTACGTCGGCGGCCCGGGCGTCGTCGTCAGCCGGTCCCGCCGACGTGCCGGTCGGTACGGCCACCGCCAGTCTCAGGGCGGCGGCGAAGAGGACGCACGCGACGAACGCCAGCACGAGACCGCGGCCGTACTCGACCCGGAACTCTTCCTCGGGCGAGTAGAGAAGGGCCCGCTCCCCGGTGTCGTCGAGCGTCGCGGTAGCGGCGACCAGCAACGCCAGGAGCGCGCCGGCCAGCGTGAGCCCGACCAGCCGCGCGTTCGCACGGACCGCCGCCGTGCCCCCCAGCGCCAGGGCCACGGCGCAGGCCAGGCCGAGCAGGCCGGCGAGATAGGCGACCCCGAAGCCGCCGATCTCGGACACGCTGGCGCGCACCTCGATCGTGTTGGGCCCCTCGGGCCCGCCGCTCGGCACGGTCGTCAGCAGCCACTCGCCGATCATCGACGCGATCCCGGCGACCGCGCCGAGGCCGGCCAGCAGCAGCGGCAGGCGAGGGTCACGGGTCAGGCCGACCAGGGGATTACCGAACCGGCGTGTCCGCGCGGGCTCGTCGGCGCCCCAATCGATCACCGCCGGCGCGTCGGGCGAGTCTCCCTGGCGCGGAACGGGCAGATCCTCGGGCATCGGCCATCCCTCCGCCGGTCACGGGCCTGCGACGAATCATGGCACAGCCCTCGGTCGCAGCGCTGCCGTAGACACCGCGCGCGCCCACGTCCGCCGCGTCGCCGATCACGGTGACGGGAATCGCAGGGCGGTCGTCGGTACCGGTCGGTCGCCCGCAGGTCACGTATCCGCTAGCGTTCTCAACATGCCAATCCGTACCGCTTCCGCACAATGGCAGGGCAATCTCACCGAGGGTTCCGGCACCGTCCGCACCGGTAAGGGCGGCCTGTCCGGCAACTACTCCTTCAAGTCGCGCTTCGAGGAGGGCGAGGGCACCAACCCCGAGGAGCTGATCGCCGCCGCGCACGCGGGCTGCTTCTCGATGGCGTTCTCGAAGGCCCTCGCCGACGCCGGCACCACGCCCACCTCGGTCGAGACCACCGCCAAGGTCCACCTGGACAAGACCGACGCCGGGTTCAGCGTGACCCGGATCGACCTCGAGACCGTCGGCCAGGTGCCCGGGGTCGACGAGGCGGAGTTCCAGAAGCTCGCCGAGGCCGCCAAGGCCAACTGCCCGATCTCCCGCCTGCTCTCGCCGGGCGCCGAGATCACCCTCACCGCCCGCCTGGCCGCCTGACCCGGCGACCCGCACACGTGGACCCCGGCCCGGGTCGCCGAGCGCGACCCGGCCGACCGGTCCCGCATCGGGCAGAATGAACGTCGTGCCGGTGGAGATGACCCGCGAGCGCTTCGAGGAGCTGGTCGCTGACGCCCTCGACGAGGTGCCCGAAGAGCTTCTCGGCCTGATGAACAACGTGGTGATCCTCGTCGAGGACGACCCACCGGCGGGTGAATCCGACCTGCTCGGCCTCTACGAGGGGCACGCGCTCACCAACCGGGGCTGGGACTATTCCGGCGTGCTGCCGGACCGGATCTTCATCTACCGCCACCCGATCCTGCGGATCTGCGACAACGACGAGGATGTCGTCGACGAGGTGGCGGTGACCGTGGTGCACGAGATCGCCCACCACTTCGGCATCGACGACGAGCGGCTGCACGCCCTGGGCTGGGGCTGACGCGCAAGCCTTCGTCGGCGCGCCGCTGAACCGATCGCCTCCGGTTGCCGTGGTCACCTACGGTCGATGCAGCGACCGCGACCATTTCAGGAGGCACCTTTCATGCGCAGCGAGCTGTTCTCGGCGGAGAATCTGGAGAAGGAGTCCGCGCAGGCGGGCATGCGTCTGCAGAACTCCAAGATGTTGAAGATCGAGCTCAACGGCGAGGCGATGGCCCGGGTCGGCTCGATGGTCGCCTACCAGGGCAACGTGCAGTTCCAGGCTCTGGGCTCGGGCGGCCTCGGCAAGTTCCTCAAGCAGAAGCTCACCGGCGAGGGCGTCCCGCTGATGAAGGTCACCGGCCAGGGTGACGTCTTCCTCGCCGAGCTGGCCAAGGACGTCCACATCATCGACCTGGAGCCGGGCGACGCGCTCTCCATCAACGGCTCCAGCGTGCTCGCCTTCGACTCGACCCTGCAGTACGACATCAGGATGGTCGGCGGCGCCGGCATGGCCTCCTCGTCGGGGCTGTTCAACTGCGTGTTCAGCGGGTACGGCCGGATCGCCATCACGACCAAGGGCACCCCAGTGGTGCTCAACGTGGACGCGCCGACGTACGTCGACCCGCAGGCCGCCGTCTGCTGGTCGGCCAACCTCCAGACCGGCTACCACCGAGCCGAGCAGCTCGGTCTCGGCACGCTGCTCGGTCGGCGCACCGGCGAGTCGTTCACCATGAGCTTTGCCGGTCAGGGCTTCGTGGTGGTGCAGCCGTCCGAGGAGCCGCCCGTCATGGGCAGCGGTCAGCAGCAGCAGGAGGGTGGCCTGCTCGGCGGTCTGCTGAGCTGAGCGCCGACGCGGCCGGGGCGCGTGGCGTTCGCCCCGGTCAGCTCATCTCGCCGGTGCGCAGCCGGGCCAGCCAGGCCGCCGCGTCGGCGTAGTCGACGTCCGACAGGCCGGCCGGCGCGGGCACCCGCCGCTCGCCGGCCTCGACCCAACGGTGTCGGGGATAGGACCCGAGGAAACGGACCTCCGCGCACACCCGGCGCAGCCCCTGCAACGCCTCACCCAGGCGTACGTCGGCCACGTGCCCGGTGCAGTCGAGGAAGAAGACGTACCGGCCCAGCGCCTCACCGGTCGGGCGGGACTCGATCCGAGTCAGGTTCACCCCCCGTACGGCCAGCTCGACCAGCACCGACAGCAGCGCGCCCACCCGGTCGTGAGCGATGTAGACGGCCAGCGAGGTGAGGTCGTCGCCAGTCGGCGGTGGGGGTGGCCCGGGACGGGAGACCAGCACGAACCGGGTCACCGCGTCGGGGTGGTCGGCGATCTTGTCGGCGAGCAGCGCGAGCCGGTGCCGGGCCGCCCCGATCGGCGCGCAGATCGCCGCGTCGTACTCGCCGGACCCGGCGCCGGCCGCCGCGGCCCCGTTGGAGAGAACATCGACGACCGTCGCATCCGGCAGGTGGTCACGCAGCCAGCCGCGGCACTGGGTGGACGCCTGCGGGTGTGCCGCGATGGAGCGGACCGTCGACAGCGCGGTGCCCGTCGGCGCGGCGAGCACGAACTCCACCGGCAGGACCACCTCGCGGGTGATCACCAGCGGCTCACCCTCGACGATCTCGTCGAGGGTGACGCCGACCGCCCCGCCGATCGAGTTCTCCAGCGGCACGAGCGCCGCGTCGGCATCTCCGGCCCGGATGCTGTCGAGCGCCTCCCCGACGCTGCGAGCCGGCGTACGGGAGCCGTGTTCGGCTGCCGGGATGGTGCGCAGGGCCTGTTCGGCGAAGGTGCCCTCGGGGCCGAGGTACACGTAGCGCGTAGGCGGTGTTCCGGGCATGCCGCCCAGACTACGCACCCGGTCCGACCGCTGGAGATGTATCGCAGGCGAGCGTACGGATTCCGGCCGGCCCGGTGGCCCGGACCTCGATGGTGCACACGTCGGTGCCGGCCGTGACCAGTTGCAGAGCCGTCGGCCCACCCTGGGTGACGACCTGAAGCTCCTCGTGCCCGGTCACCTCCAGCACGGTGTACTGCCAGTCTCCGGCGCACAACGGGCCGGTGCGGACCCGGACCCGGACGTTGTCCGGGAGCACCGAGGCCGGTCCGCGCAGCAACTGCACCACCCGCTGCCCGGTCGGCCCGTTCCGGCAGGTCGTCGCCACCAGCCCGGGCTCCGGGGTGGCCACGCCGGTGGCAGGTGGCGGTGCGGTCGGCGCGGTCGAGGGCGTGCTCGTTGCGACGCCGGTCGGGCCCGACGGCCTGGGGCTGCTGGCCCCGGTGGGCACGCCGGTCGGGTCACTCAGTTCCGGAGGTGCTCCGCAGCCGGTCAGCGCTCCGATCGTGAGGAGCGCCAGCAGCGCCGCGGCCCACGCGGGCGCGGTGGGGGCCGACGGGCGGCGGGGTGGGCTGAACGGCACGGGCCGGTCCTCGGGACATCGGGATACGTCGCGGCCGGGGGTGGCCGAGCCCATCGTAGGGCGAGCGGTCGGCCGGGTGAAGCTCAGCCGAGGACGCGGTGTCCGGCGCGCTCCAACGCGGTCGTGCCCTCGGTCAGTCGGACGGCCGGAAGCAGCACGTAGTCGGTGTCGAAGGTGGAGAAGGTGACCACGCTGACCCGGGCCGCGGCGAGTGGGTCCACGAGCGCGGCGAGCGTGCCGGTGCCGTCCACGCCCGCCGGACCGGCGACGCGGAGGCAGCGCCAGATGGTCTCCACCACGGCCTCGTCGGGCAACCGATCGGCCGGGCAGATCACCGAGATCCCGTCGGCGGTCCAGCTCACCGTGACCACGTCGGCGCGACCCAGCCCGCTCGACAGCTCGTCCGGCAGAGCGGTGCCGCCACCCAGCCGGCACACGGCGTACTCCCCCGGCAGCAGAGTGATATCGAGCATGAGGGCACCTTACGGCGTGGAACCGAGCCCAACTGGGCATTGCCGCGTGCGGCGAACGCCACATCGCGCCGCAGGTCAGACCTCGGAGAAGAAGGTGAGCGAGCCCGCGACGGCGCCGTCGGAGAGCACCGGCGTGGAGATCGCGTCGACCGTCGCGTCGGGCCCGCCGCCGGAGGCGGCCTGCACCCGCAGCAGGCCCCGGGCGAGCCGGCCGGAGGAGAGCGCCAGCAGGGGCGGAATCTTGTCGATCTCCGCCTCGGTCAGCTCGCCCCGGTTCGCGGTGAAGTCGAGCAGGCGAAGGCCGCCGTCGAGCAGTGGACGCCCGATCAGGCCGGCGGGCTCGCCCAGGCAGAGCAGCGCGCAGCCGGCGGTGGAGATGGCCACCACACGAGTGTCGGCGTCGATCAGCAGGCAGGGCTCGTCCGCCCGCCCGACGGTCGAGGACCACTGGCCGACATTGTCGAACTCAGACTCTGTCGAGGCTCGGGCCGAGGGCACGAACACTTCTGAGAGCGAGAGTTCGACGTGGGCCACCGCGCCTCCTATGTACAACGACGGACTGTCCACGCTAGCCGGTCAACGACGGATTCACCGAGCGAGCCGGGTCACCGCGCCGCAGCGGAGAACCCCCGGGCGGCCGGCGACGGCGCGGGAGCCGGTGGGTAGGTGGGGGACCGGGGCCGCGTGGCGTCGCCGGTGACGTTACCGGCGGTGGGCCGCCTTGTCAGCGGCCGTTCGGCCCTCCTCGTACCACCGGTAGTCGGCCGATGGACGGTAAGTGCCGTTCAGCCAGGTGCTCGGGTGCTGTGCCACCCGTGCCAGCTTCTCGGCCGTGGTCGGACTGATCCGGTTGCCACCGGCCACGAGGAGCCGGTCCAGCTCCCGGTGGGTGGCCATCAGGCAGTCCTTCGGGAGGCCGTAGACGCTGATCACGCCGGACCCCACGAAGGTCAGCACGGGCGTCACCGGGATGGTCAGCCCCACCGCGTCGGAGAGGGCCTTGCTGGCCCGCTTGGCGTCCCGGCGGGCCTCGGTCACGTACGGGGGCCGCTTCCCGTTGATCTGTACGACGTCCCCGGCGACGAGCACCCGGGCCCGGCCGTGGTCGGCGATGGTCACCGCGAACAGGCCGCTCGGCCCGATGGCGAGAAAACCGGCGCGGTCGTCCTGCGCGCGGTCGAGCAGGACGTCCGCCACGTCGGTGCGGGGCCACTCGATGACGTGCCAGGACGGCCCGAGGTGGTCGAGTTGACCGAGTGCCCGCGCGCCGGCCGCCTCCAGCCGACGGGCGCCTCGCTCGGCACGGCGGCGTCGGGCCCACTCGAGCGGTGTGGGGCGGACCGGTTCGAGAGCCCCCGGCGCCTCGACGCGGGGGTGGGGCACCGCGATGGGCGGCAGTGCCCGTGCGGTCGGTACGGCTCGTCGTGCGGGAAAGACAGTCATCGCGACCTCCGGCAAAAGGTCCCTCGAAGTTATGTCCTCACTACCCTACGTTGCCACTGTGGGTGTTCGGCAAGCCGGAGCGCCGGAGTGACTGTGGATGAATGCCATATTCATCCACAGTTCTTTTCTCGGATGCCGCCAAACCCTGCCCTACGCTGCGGGAGTGACCCACTACGTCGACAGTGAAGTCGGCCGGCTCGGCACCGTCCTGCTGCACCGGCCCGGCCCGGAACTGGCCCGGCTCACCCCGCGCAACAACGACTCGCTCCTGTTCGACGCGATCCCCTGGGTCGGCCGCGCCCAGGAGGAGCACGACGCCTTCGCGGCGGCGCTGCGCGAACGCGGGGTCGAGGTGCTCTACCTGGCCACCCTGCTGGCCGAGACGCTGGCCGTCGAGGACGCCCGCACCGAACTGACCGAGCAGGTGCTGCGCTCGCGCCGCCTCGGCGACACGTTGCGCGCCCGGGTCGCCGACCACCTCGCCTACCTGGACCCGGCCGCGCTGGCCGACGTGCTGACCGCCGGGCTGGCCCACGAGGAGCTGCGGATCAGCTCGGAGCGGCCGGGCGGGCTCGTCTACACCCTGATGGACCGGCACGACTTCGTCATCGACCCACTGCCCAACCTGCTCTTCACCCGGGACTCGTCGCTGTGGATCGGCGACCGGGTCGGCGTCACCAGCCTCGCCATGCCGGCCCGCCGCCGGGAGACCACCCTGACCGACGCCATCTACCGGCACCACCCCCGGTTCGTCGGCACCGAGTTCGTCTACCGCCCCGACCTGGAACACCTGGAGGGCGGGGACGTGCTGCTGCTCGCACCCGGCGTGCTGGCCGTCGGCGTGGGTGAGCGGACCACTCCGGCAGGCGCGGAACGCCTCGGCCGAGAGGTCTTCGCCGCCGGCCTGGCCCACACCATCCTGGTGGTGCCGATCGCCCAGAAACGCGCCACGATGCACCTGGACACCGTCTGCACGATGGTCGACGTCGACGCCGTTCTGATGTATCCGAACATCGCCAGCACGCTCTCGGCGTACACCGTCATCGCCGGCGCGGACGGCGAGGACCCGCGGGTGGACGGCCCGGCGCCCTTCCTGCGAGCCGCCGCCGACGCGATGGACCTGGACCAGCTCCGGGTCATCGACACCGGCCTGGACCCGGTGACCGCGGAACGCGAGCAGTGGGACGACGGCAACAACACCCTCGCCATCGCGCCCCGGCTGTGCGTCGGTTATGAGCGCAACACGGAGACCAACGCGCAGTTGGAGCGGGCCGGCATCGAGATCATCCCGATCGCCGGTTCGGAGTTGGGCTCCGGCCGGGGCGGCCCGCGCTGCATGTCCTGCCCGATCGTCCGCGCCCCGCTGCCCGTGCGCGCCTGACACCGGGCCACCCGCTGCCCGTGCGCGCCTGACACCGGGCCACCCGCTGCCGTGAACGGCGCGACGGGCAGCGGGCCCGGGTCAGCGCAGGGTGAGCTGGCGGCCGAGCAGCCCCTGGCGGGCCCGCCGGCCGGCGGCGTCCAACACCTCGGTGCTGGCGAGAGCCTCCGCGTACCGCTTGGCGAACTGCGCCACCGGGTCCTCCCACTCGCTCGCCGGCGTGTTCTCGGGCAGGTCCCAGACGGGTACGAGCCGGCCGTGGGCGCGGAACATCCCGGCGAACTTGGTCTGGTCGCCGAGCGTCAGCGTGCCGGCCGCGCCGAGCCGGGCCAGCGCGTCGAGGGCCGCGTCCTCGTCGTCCGGCAGCACCCAGCGCACGTGCGCCTTCTCCGGGACCTGACACCAGTACGCGGCCTTGGCGGAGGTCATCCGCACCGTCGGGTAGATGGCGGCGTTCGCCCGCTCCAGGGACGCCTGGACGCTCGGGTCGTCGGTCGCGCCGGGATCGAGCCAGAACTCGAACCCGTCGTGCATGCTGATCTCCAGCGGGCCGTCCACGAGGATGTCCTGAAGACGCGGCCCGGGGCCGGGCAGCGGCGGCACGGACACCTGGCCGCCCGGCTCGGTGCGCAGCGCGCTGAGGAGCGCCTCGGCCAGGTCCCGGGAGACGTCGCCGGACTGCTGGTGACGCTGCAGACCGATGAGCACCTGGCCGTCCGGCTTGCTCACCGCCGGCGCGGCCATCGGCAGCACCGTGGCCAGGGTCGCCGACCGGTCGCCGAACTCCTCGACCAGGGCGGGCGCCAGGCGCAGCGGGGCGGACGCGGCGGGCACCAGCTCGCGCAGCGCGATCCACTCGGGCTCGTCGACCAGGCCCTCGAAGGGACGCGGCACGAAGACGTCCCGCACCTTGTCCCGACGGGGAGTGGTTTCGGTGGCTGCTCGCTGGCTCTTTCGACGCTTGCTCACGGCGTCACAGCCTAGATCCCTCGGCCCGGTGCCGTGGCCCGGACCCGCCACCGGCGCCAGGGCCGGTGTCAGAAGAACTGCCCGGACTCCGCCTCGGCTCGACCGCCCTTGTGAAACAGACCCTAGCTTGATTTTTAACCTGCAGGGCGGTGGCATCGACCCCGGCTGATTATGGGGACAGCCCTTGATCGATCATTCCTCTTGTCTAGGGAAGGAGATCGCAAACCAAGGGCTGTCTGGTGATCAGTGTGCACGATGTCGGGTCGACTGATGGGGTCGGGCGGCTGGCCGT